>NZ_NUMC01000033.1:0-8532 GCF_002577655.1 Bacillus sp. AFS040349
GGTACTAATTCTTCAATCATGACAAATTCAACTTCATTTTGGGTTTCCCTTTTAGGTTTAAACATATCTTCCACCGTCCTAAATTTGTTTTTCTATATGTATATTATACCGTATTAACGCGGTGAACAGATAAAGTATATGAATAAAAGTAATGGCTGTCGAGGTTTCTCGACAGCCTGAGCACCCCATTAAAGGTGCTGTTTTTATTTTATACAGTCGGCTCAATCAAGCCATATTTTCCATCTTTACGCTTGTACACGACACTTGTCGTATTTGTTTTAGCATCGGTATAGACGAAGAAATTATGCCCTAGCATATCCATTTGAAGGATTGCTTCCTCAGCATCCATTGGCTTGGTTGGAAGACATAACTGGCAAGCCATTGATATTTACAATTCTTCACTAAAAATATAGATATAAATACCGATAATATAGATAAGAGTAAATTTAAGGATTTGATACCTATGATTATCCAACATAATATTACAGCATTAAACACACATAATCAGCTCTCAAAAAGTAATCAATCTCAGTTAAAATCGATGGAAAAATTATCATCAGGTTTACGCATTAATAGAGCTGGTGATGACGCCGCGGGTTTGGCTATCTCTGAAAAAATGAGAGGACAAATTAGGGGGCTAGACCAAGCTTCCCGTAATGCTCAGGATGGAGTTTCACTTATTCAAACAGCAGAGGGTGCACTAAATGAGGTCCACTCTATTCTTCAAAGAATGAGAGAAATTACTGTACAAGCTGCTAACGATACAAACACGACTGAGGACAAAGATCAAATTCAGAATGAAATTCATCAGTTAACGAGAGAGATTAGCAAGATTGGAAACACAACAGAGTTTAACAATCAGAAACTGTTAAATGGTGATGGCTCTATAGCAAGTTCTTCTACTTTTACTTTTCAAATTGGAGCTAACGAAGGACAAAATATAGAACTACAGATACGAGACATGAGGAGTCAGGCGCTAGGATTAACTTCTGTATCAGGATCAACATGGGAAGGCTATCCTGTCTCAAGTCCCGTCGGAACTGTATATTATAATTCTGTACCGATTGAACTTGGGAGTGATTCAACAACGGAAAATGAACTTACTTTACAGGTTAACGACCAAGATTCTGCAAACTCTTCTATGGTGATTATCGACCATGCAATCAAAATTGTTTCTGAAGAACGAAGTAAGTTAGGTGCCTATCAAAACCGGTTAGAACATTCTATTAATAACTTAATGACAACATCAGAAAATTTAACAGCATCTGAATCCAGAATTAGGGATTCAGACATGGCAAAAGAAATAATGAATCAAACTAAACAATCAATTCTCTCTCAAGTGGGACAAGCCATGTTGTCTCAAGCAAACCAGATGCCCCAAGGTGTTTTACAGTTACTAAGATAATTTTAAAGGTTGCAAGGATTGCATATAATCCTTGCAACCTTTTTTGTTGGAAAAGTCCCCTAATAATAAGCCAATAAAGTCTTTAAAGTTTAAATACTCACAAAAACTCCCCTATAGAACTGAGAACAGCGCCCTGTAGGCGCTGTTCGAATTATACATGTGGCTCAATTAAGCCGTATTTTCCATCTTTACGTTTGTAAACAACATTTGTTTTATTCGTCTTCGCATCCGTATAAACGAAGAAATTGTGACCCAACATGTCCATCTGAAGAATCGCTTCCTCACTGTCCATTGGCTTAAGGTTAAAGCGCTTCGTACGAACCACTTCTTCTTGCTCGTCTACTTCTTCTTGAACTTCATTTTCAGGTTGATAATTACTAAACACAAACTTAGGAGCTCCTTGTTCACGAAGCTTACGGTTCACTTTTGTTTTATGCTTACGAATTTGACGTTCTAATTTATTAACAACTAGATCGATTGCTGCGTACATGTCCTGGTGATTTTCCTCAGCACGTAACACAAGATCTGTCATAGGAATCGTTACCTCAATTTTAGATTCTTGCTCATTATAATACTTAAGGTTGATGTTCACATTGGCATCAACAGACTCTTCAAAGTATCTCTCAAGCTTACCAATTTTCTTTTCTGCATATTCTCTTAATGCTGGAGTTATTTCAATGTTTTCCCCTCTGACGTTATATCTCATGATTGAACTCCTCCTTTATGATAAAGCTATGTAGTACTACTTCTATATTTCCCTGCTTGTCTCCTGCCTAAACTGAAAAATAATTCGAAAAATTTTGTGGATTTTGTAGAAGCATGCGGTTTTTATTTGTAAATAATTTGTTATTGGATAAAAAAGAACCTACTATAAATATATAGTAAGTTCAGAATAATATTACTGCTTCAAGCCTTTATATCAATAGACTTGCCTAATGTAGGATGGGAAGCTTTAAGCATTTCAACTGTTTGTTGACCTTTTTGTTCAACAGTATCCAAAGTTTTCTTTGCTAAAGCAAGACTAACCTTTTGTCCTAGTGAAGCCTGAGCTTTACTTAATGAAAAAGAAACTTCCATAGTAACACCTCCTTATATCCTTTATCGGCATATAAGAGAGATTGTTGAGTATGCATCATCCGAATTATGATTTTCCACATAGAAAACACCTCCAAAAACTTTAACGTACTATTTGAAGGTGCCATTTTTTTTTCTTATTATTAGTGTTTCAAAGGTTTTTAAGTCAGTTATCTTCTCTTATCATAAAACATACCATCGGATACTGATACATCCTGATATGGATCAGCATATTGTCTATTTGTTACTTTTGCTTTTTTTAGATTCATCATATCTTGTTGGATTTGTGATTTCAGCTGAGCTAATCTTGCTTCTATGGTTTTATTCCATAAAATAATTTGTTCACCTAGTTGTTTTTCTTGATCATCTTTAGGTCTTATATTTTCTTTTATGATGAGTTCACGTTCTTCGAGCAAGGATGTAAGTTTATCTATTAAATCTTCTCTGTCATCTGAATTAACTGGTTTTTCAACTAACTTAAATAGCTGTTCAGTAATTCTGTATATTTCAAGAACGGAGCTCACTAAGCCTGTCCACCTTGCCCATGTTGTTTTTGACGGTTAATTTGGATGACCTGTTTCCATGTGTCCCGAAATTCTATGGCATAGTTTTCTACTTCTTTTAAAATAGATTGGTCATTCTTAATATTGGCTTCTACTAATCGGTGATTCATATATTCATACATAACTTCAAATTTTTTAGAGACCTCAAAATCTTTATTTAGAGTGATCATTAACTCTGTGATGATTTTTTGAGCTTTTTGAATGTTTGTATTTTTTTCTTGAATATTTGAATCTTCCATTGCTTTTGATGCTTGAGAAATAAACTTGATACATCCGTTATAAAGCATTAGTGTGATTTCACCTGGTGTTGCTGTTGCTACTGCATTTTGTTGATAGGCTGAATACGGATTATTTATTGCCACTTATGACACTCCTTTTTATTAAGCGAATTGTTGCATCAAATATGTTGATTGAGAATTTGCCTTTTGAATCGCTTTTTCCATTGCGGTAAACTGATTCCAGTATCTGTTTTCTATTTGAGTTAGACGGTCTTGGAAACGACTAATTTGGGAGTCTAAATTCACAATATTGCGACCAATTGAAAATTGTTGATTTGTTGAAGTAAGTTTTCCAGCTTTCTTTTCTATGCCTGCTACTGTATCACTGATGATATTTCGAAGTCGCTTTGTTAGTCCTAGCTCTGACTGAACCGTACTATCTTTTGTCGTTGTTGTACCATCTGCTGCGGTTGTTGTAATGCGAGTCGCTCCACTAAACATTTGGAAGACAGCATTCGGATCTTTTGAAATGGCTTCCCTTAATTTTGTTTCATCAATGGTTAATTTACCATTATCTCGATAATTGTTTGATGTCTTTATACCAATTTCCGCCAATTGATTATAATCAGTATTTGCCCCTGTTCCAGAATAAGGAGAATATAAAGCAGTACGCATCTTGTTTAAAGAAGAAGTTAAGACAGAGTCGTTTTTTAAAAGTCCGCTTTTGGCTTTTTCTTCCCATAATTCAATTTGTTTCTCTGTCATTGACTCTTTTTCTTCATCTGATAAAGGTTGATAACTGCGATATCGAGTTTCACTGACTTCTCCATTGATCTTCTCTATTAATTCATTATATTTATTAACAAACTGGACAACTTTATCAACCATATTATCTGTATCATTCGAGACTGAAATAGTAGCTGCCTTACCATTTGTTACATCATTTAGCTTATATGTTACACCATTAATCGCAAATGTATTGCTAGCTCTATCTGTTGCTAATCCATTTATAGTAAATTCTGCATTATCCCCTCTTGTAGTCTCAGTAAGAGTATAAGGAACCGTGCTATTAGTTTCCTGGAAACCTAATTTACTAAATAGTGTATTTGCAGCTTCATTTGCGATTGTAATAGAGGAACCACTTCCAGTATCATTTTTTGTCATAACTACCTTACCATTTTCAGAGAATACATTAATACCTAATTCCTTTTTACTTGATAATTGCTTTAAGACATCCTCTATAGAGGATCCTGCTTTAATAGTTAATTCAATAACATCTGATTTTGTACCATCACTATTTGTTACCATTGATTGAGTACCATCACCATTAGTAACCTTTAATTGAATAACAGTATCTGAAGCAAATGTATTTTGGTCATAAGTTATAGCAGAGTTTGAAATCCAACTAGTAGATGTAGCTAATTTACTTACTACTATCGATGTATTAACATTTCCTGCATTCGTGCCTGCTGTCGCAGTAACCGCACTAGGCATAGAACTTGTTACAGTCTTTTTTAAAAAATCCTTTTGAAGTGCCATATTATCAAAAATATATTTATCAAAGTCACTTAAAAGGGTATTCATACTACGATAGTCATCACGTTGCCATTCAAGTAATTGCTTTTTTTGAGTTAGCTTATTTAGTGGAATTCTTTCTGCCTTCATTAAATCACTAACTAATGTATCAATATCCATACCACTTGCTAATCCACCGATTCTAACCATATTTTTATCACCCCTAGATTTTTTTATCAAACAGAATACCCATAAATTCTGTCATTTCTGAATATATATCAAGTATTTTTTTTGAGGGTATTTCTTTAATTACTTCATTTGTTTGGTCATTCACAACTGTTACATAGTATTCATTTAATTCATCATGAAGTTGAAATTTAATATGGGTGTTTGTTGGCTTTAGAAAATCGTTTAATCCTTTAATGATTTTCTTTAAACTCTCTTCATCTTGTTTCACATTCTTTTCTATTTCAGTTTTTACTTCTGAATCTCTTTTCTCTACAGTCCGGTATGTTAGTTCTGTGTTGTGAAGTGCTGGCTGTGAAGTAATTTTGTCGATAGACATAAAAAACACTCCTCTGAATTAAATATCTATTTTTAATATCGGTTAATCTTTATAGATGTTTAATTTATTGGAATTAAAAATTTCATTTAAAAAGCCCCAGAACGTGTTCCTGCGATTGTTGTAGATGTACCGCCATTGCCTGCTGTGCTTGAGATAATATTTGTTCCTTTAAAAGATTCATTGTTTCCTTAGCCATGTCAGTATCATGAATTCTACTCATGGAGGCAACTGTATTTTCTTCCGTTACTGATAGATTAGTTGCTATATGATCTAGCCGGTTTTCTACAGCACCAACATTTCCTAGTTCCTGCAAAACAAATTCTAGGGCATTGTCAATGATTTTTAACCCCTATGCTGCATCTTCTTGATTTCGCACACAAATAATATTTGTGTCCCTTAGTAAATTATCAAACGATGCTATTTCCACCTTGAAATTTTGTCCAGAATTAGCTCCTACTTGGAACGTAAATTCATTCGGTTCATATCCAATAGCTTGCCTAACACGATAGTCAACTGATAACGTATGATTTCCCGCACCAAGCGTGATACTATCTTTATTCAATACTATTTTACTGCAAGGAATACTGATCTGTAGATAGCTGATTTCCATCTAAGGAAACTGCTAAATGTGAAGGATCTATTTCCGCCCCTGTTAAACTATCTCCTGTTTCATGATCACAATAATTATGAAAATAGTTATTTGGCATATGATCATTTAATGATATCTCTAATGAATCAAAGTATTGGACGGTTAAAGAAACTCCAGCTAGTGAATTTGTAACATCCGGACGGGCATTTCCCACAATCTCCACCTTTTGACCATCTACTGTATATCCATCTCCTGTAGTATCCTGTGCTTTTGAAATCTCCTCTCCATTCAAAGTTACTTTATAAACATAAGAATCCTGAGGTATATTTTGAACTAAGTCATTAGCAGTTAAAGAGTACACTCTAAAGTCTCCGGGATTATCATCAAAATCAGGACGATAAGAACCATGGAGGGAAAGTCTATTTATTTCATGATCAAATGAGAAACCATTTTCAGAATCATAAGGTACTTCCGTGCCATTTTGATAGACTCTAATTGCTTTTGGGCCTGATGCACTACCCAGTCCATAATCAAGCGTATTCGAAGCAAGTTGGAAATCATAAGAGTCATTTCCTCTACTAGAAGAGCTACTCTCATAGACATAACTTACTTTAACATCAGGATTTGATGTATTATTTGCTTCAGGACGTGCATCGCCGTAAAGCTCAATACGGTTAGTTTGACTGTTGTAATAGAATCCATTAGTTTTCGTTTCATCATATTCTACTTTAGTACCATCTACTTCGACAAGAAATGTAATCGGTTCATCTGTTCCATATGTTTCAGGAGTTGGTGACAAAGCAATTTCTATTTTCCCATCTTGAAGATAAACGTCTTCTGTCGGGACAACCATCTGAATTGAATACGTATCATTTACATCGGGGCGACTTGTCCCATATAGCTCAATCGTATTTGTTGTTGAATTATATTGAAAGCCATTAGTGTTCGAATATTCAATTTCCTCTGTAGAATTTTGATATACACGTATAGAATTAGGTGACGTTGTACTACCCAAGTTATAAACTTCTGGTACATTGTATAACCTAACACCGTATACATCTTTAGAAGTAGATGTTGAATCATAAACATAATTAATCTTAACTTCTTCATTAGAGGCAATATCTGACCGTGCATCTCCATAAAGGCTTATTCTACCATTTTCATACGTATACCCATTGGTTTTAGAAGCATCATAAGCTATTTCTTCCCCTCCAACATAGACACGTAAAGAGTGAATCTGTTGTTAGATCCGGGTTTTCGAATAAGCTCATTGGTCCACTTGTTAAAGTTTGATTATAGAGATTCCCATTAACTTTTCTAATGTTACCTAGGTTATCTGAATATACAAATGAAGTGTTTCCATTTTCAACAATTGACGAAAAATAAGTCCTGAACTACCATCCTGGTAGTTGTATTCATATGTTTGATAACTAGTACTAGTCCAGCTATTTGATGTGGATGGACGTCTCTCCAAGATAAGCTCTGTGCCACTATTTATAAGCCTCATTAATGAATTGTCTGTAACCTTATTTGAGTAGTAGTACTAGTTGCCTGTCTTCAATTGATATATAACCTCTATCATTAGAAACGATATATATATTGCCCCCTAATCACGTAAAGAAGTAAATACAATTACCTCCATCTTGAGTCCATCTTAGAAGATGATGATCATTGATAGTGGTACCGACATAGGAAACAGGCTTACCATCACCTATAGTTACTGGAGGATAACGGGTATAATTCGAGGAGGTTTTTTCAGTCTTAGGTAGGATATAATCATATCCTATAGTATTCATTGCAGTGTCAACAATTTAAAGAGACCTACTTGAGATAATTGAATGTTTTTGAGGCCGTACGATCTTCACAATGAGATTCCTCCGTGGGTTTTATTCGATAGTAATTTCATAGTATTAAATTCTGTATTCCTTATTGTGGTCAATGTCATTTAGATTTTTTAAAACTCGATTTATTTTATTTAGTATAAGCAGTGTATCTCCAGTAATACCAACAACAATTCAATAATATTCAGGAAGAGAATAGGTTATTATAAAGCATTTATGATCAAAGGAATATACAAAAAAGCACTCTCAGTAAGTAAAGAAAGTAATGCTTTATATTATACAATGATAGATGTGTAAAATAGACCATAAGGTAAACAAAACTAACATTTCCATAATTCAAAAATTTCATTAAAATTCACTTGGAAGTATCAGTCTATGTAAAAATACTGCTCAAACTCATAAAATATCATCAAAATTGAAGCTCACAAAGTATATCGGGGTTTATATCCGAACAAATTTAGACAAATTAAACCTTTTTGATATTGGAAGAGTATTTTTGATTTAATAATTGGAAATAATTTATTTCCGTTATTTTAGAATTGATAAATTACTTTAATCCATCATCATCAATTTCTCGTTGATGGCAACAACGTTTATTAATATGCAACTTAAGTAATTGAAAATGATTGAAAAAACCTTACTAATTCCTATATTTCACTTATTTAATTGAGTAAAAAAATCCTTAACAGTTATAATTATCCTTTTCATGTCATTTTCATTATATCTATGATCACAAGGTATAGTTGTTTTTGTCAATATTAA
>NZ_NUMC01000034.1:0-56468 GCF_002577655.1 Bacillus sp. AFS040349
AAGTTTTGACAATACGCTAATTAACATAGAGGGAATGGTATCTTATGACTTTATTTTTGCTAAAGCAAAGTTAAGTCAATCGATGAAAGGAAATGAAGTCCAAATAAAGCAGTATGAAGGCTTCCAGATATTCAATGCCAGACATCCTTTATTAGGATTGAATGCTGTTCCTTTAACTTTGTCATTAGGCCAAGAATATATGGCACTTGTCATCACAGGTCCTAACACAGGAGGTAAAACAGTCACAATAAAAATGGTTGGCTTGTTATCAATGATGGTTCAATCAGGTCTTCATGTACCGGCTGACTCTTTCAGTACGTTTAGCATTGTAAAAAACATCTTTGTTGATATTGGTGATCATCAAAGCATCGAGCATTCATTAAGCACGTTTTCATCACATATTCGAAATGTGATTGATATTTTGAGACAATCACGTGAAGATACTCTTGTTATTTTAGATGAGATTGGCTCAGGAACAGATCCACGTGAAGGAATGGGATTAGCCATTTCTATACTAGAAGAAATCTATAACTCAGGCGCTATGCTAATTGCTACAACCCATTACAGTGAAATAAAAGATTATGCCGAAAAAGCAGAAGGCTTTCAAAATGGATCAATGGATTTTGATATTTATACTCTTCAACCTCTTTATAAACTGATTGTAGGGAAAGGAGGGGAAAGCCAGGCATTCTCGATTGCGCAGAAGCTTGGTATGCCCGCCAATATTATTAACCGGGCAAAAGAGATTTCCAACTCCCGTTCAACAGAAGAAGTAGCGATTGTTCCTAAAACAAAGAATAGGAAAAAATCTGAACGTAAAATAGAAAAAGTAAGAAGTGAAAAGCATACAAAAAACTACCAAATAGGAGATGCAGTCTGGATTCCTCACCTTCATACAAAGGGAATTGTTGAAATGACAGCCAATGCTGTTGGAGAAATGAAGCTAATTGTAAAGGGAGAAAGAATGACGCTCAATCACAAGCGGGTAAAGCCTTTTATCCAAGCGGAGGAACTGTATCCGGATGAATATGACATGGACCAGGTTTTTGATGCCAAAGATGTTAGAAAGAAGAAAAAATTAATGGATCGTAAGTTTGTTGAAGGGCTAACAATTGATAGTGATCAAGAATAAATTGAAAAGGATAAAAGGTGCAACCTCACAAAAACAGGAGGATGCACCTTTTTAAAATAAGTTTGTGAAAAACTTCACAAAAAAGTATTGTCTTTTTGAAAAAAGTAAAATATAATAAAAACATCAAGTGAATGTGAAACATTTCACAAAAATATGTGAAAAACTTCACAATATAATTTAGGAGGAATACTAAATGAAAATTGCTGTTATTGGATGTACACACGCAGGCACTGCTGCTGTTTCAAATATGATTAAGCTTTACCCGGAGGCAGAAATTACAGTTTACGAAAAAAACGATAATATTTCTTTTTTATCTTGTGGGATTGCTTTACATGTTAGCGGAGTGGTGAAAGATCCTAATGGTTTATTTTATTGCTCTCCTGAAGAATTAGAAAAGCACGGCGTAAAGATGAAAATGAAGCATGAAGTATTAGATATTAACATTGAAAAGAAAACAATTGAGGCTCGTGATCTGACAGCGAATAAAAAAGTTGAAGATACATTTGACAAACTTGTCATGACAACAGGCTCTTGGCCAGTTATACCGAAAATAGAAGGAATTAATATGGAGAATGTCCTTTTATGTAAGAACTTCCACCATGCCAACACAATTATTGAAAAAGCAAAAGATGCACAAAACATTGTTGTAGTAGGTGCAGGATATATAGGGATCGAGTTGGTTGAAGCTTTTGAAATGAGTGGTAAGAATGTAACACTTATTGATGGAGAAGAAAGAATTTTAAGCAAATATTTAGATGAACCATTTACAAATATAGTAGAAAAAGATTTTCAGGATCGAGATATCCATTTAGCGTTAGGAGAAACAGTTACACGATTCACAGGAAAAGAAGGAAAAGTGTCTGCTGTTGAAACAACTAAAGGTCATTATGATGCTGACTTAGTTATCTTATGTATCGGTTTCCAGCCGAATACAGGATTAGTAAAAGGACAAGTCGATATGCTTACTAATGGTGCAATAAAAGTTGATGAGTATATGAGAACAAGTCATAAAGATGTGTTTGCTGCTGGAGATAGCTGTGCCATCCGTTACAATCCAACAGGTGATTATGCCTATATTCCACTTGCGACAAATGCAGTTCGTATGGGAACATTAGTAGCAAAAAACTTAGTGAAACCAACAATTAGATATATGGGAACACAAGGAACTTCTGGTATAAAAATCTATGATCAAAACATCGCAACAACAGGATTAACTGAAGCTTCAGCATTTCGTATGGGATTAAATGTGAAAAGTATCACAATCTTAGAGCATGACCGCCCAGAGTTTATGCCAACATTTGAAGACATTATGTTGAAAGTAGTGTATGAGGAAGATACGAAACGAATAGTCGGGGCTCAGGTCATGTCTAAAGTCGATGTGACACAGTCGATCAATACGTTATCTGTTTGTATTCAAAATAACATGACAATGGATGAATTAGGCTTTGTCGATTTCTTCTTCCAGCCGCATTATAATAAACCTTGGAATTTCTTGAATCAAGCTGGTTTACAAGCGATTTAAAGGCAAAAAACAGGCGTTGGTCTTAGCCAACGCCTGTTTTTTATGCACTATATTTATCTTGCTTTGTAATCCAAATATTTTCCATATCTTCTAATGTTCTACCTTTGGTTTCAGGAACAAACTTCCAAACAAAAATGGCTGAAAGTATACTCATTAAGCCATAAAATCCATATGTTAAACCACCACTATATTCCATCATCATCGGATACGTTGATGAGATGAAATAATTGGCAGCCCATTGCGCTGCAACTGCGATAGCAACTGCCTGCCCACGAATTTTGTTAGGGAATATTTCAGAGATTAAAACCCAGCAAATAGGTCCCCAGGACATCATGAAGGAAGCAGTATAGATAATAATGAAAATAAGTGTGCTGATCCCAATTACACCTGTAAATGCCATAGTAGAAACACCAATCATTCCTAATGCCATTCCAATTGATCCAATAATTAAGAGTGGTTTACGTCCCCACTTATCAACCGTTAAAATTGCTATAACTGTGAAAAACACATTAACAAGTCCCATTACAATGGTTTGTAACATAGAGGCATCTTTAGCAGCACCCATACTTTCAAAAATACGAGGAGCATAATATAAAGCAACATTGATTCCAACAAATTGTTGAAATATAGATAATAAAATACCAATAACAATGACAAGTTTTCCATATGAAAATAGCTTATCTTTAGGAATCCTAACCGTTTGCTTAATTTCAGATAATATTGATTTTGCTTCAGAAGATCCATTAATTTTCTCTAAAATTTGTAATGCTTTACTATCTTGTTTTTTCATAGCTAAGTAACGAGGTGTTTCAGGAACAAATAGTAAAAATACAGCAAATAGTAAAGCTGGAATTGCCTCTGATGCAAACATGTATCTCCAGCCAAGATCGTTAATCCATGCTAATGATTGACCTTTAGCAATTCCCCAGTTAACAAAGTATACAACTAGCATCCCAAAAATAATGGCAAATTGATTAAAAGAAACTAACCGACCACGAATATTTGCTGGAGCGATTTCACCAATATACATTGGACATATTGCGGAAGCCAGGCCAACACCAATACCTCCAATAATACGATAGATGTTAAAAGTAACTAATAAAGCTATAGAAGGTTCACCTTTTGTGAAAAATAAAAATTCAGGGTAAGCTGAGCCCAATGCCGAAACGATAAACAATGCTGCTGCGATTAATAATGATTTCTTTCGACCGAAGTTAGAAGCGAAATATCCAGAAATAAGTCCACCAATAATACATCCAATCAGTGCACTAGATGTTGTTATCCCATGTACAAAGGTATCAAGTCCGAGACTGTCAATAAAATAGGCTTCTAGAGACTTTTCAGCCCCAGATATAACAGCTGTATCATAACCGAAAAGTAAACCACCGAGTGTAGCTACAAGAGTAATGGCAATAATATAAATTGAATTTTGCTTTTTCATCATAAGTTTAAGAGGAATGATAACGCTTTATTAAAATAGTATAGATCATTATTCTTTACTATATATTCCTCTATCTCCTTTCTTATAGAAATGAAATTATGTATTAAGGTTTTACAACAATGTTTAAGATTTTATCAATAGCTAGATTAGTAGATTGAATTATTATTTTGCCCCCGAGTACTCATATTTGCTTATCCCTCCTGTTTAAATATGATTAGCTGTTATCGCTTTCACAATAATGTTAAGTAAGTGAATGATCATTAACTGTTTTCATTATAACAACTAAATCTTAGTTTGTCTAATGAATAAACTAAGATTTAAAGGAAAAATTTATTTAAAATTTAATCAATATGAAATAACATTAAATTCTTTGCTTACTGTATGAAACTAACAAGAAGTGTCATTACTTTTAAAATCACCAAAAAACCCATAAAATAGAAAAGTGAAGTGAATTTTTTTCGGAGGTGTGTTAGTTGGATTATCGTGTAGAGAAAGACACAATGGGAGAGATTCAAGTACCAGCTGAAAAGTATTGGGGAGCACAAACTCAACGCAGCAAGCAAAATTTTAAAATTGGTGGAGAAAAAATGCCAAACGAGGTTATTACTGGATTTGCCATTTTAAAAAGAAGTGCTGCAATTGTAAACGATTCACTTGGAAAATTACATAAAGAAAAGGCAGAGGCAATTATTAACGCTTGTGACGAAATCATAGAAGGAAAATTAAATGATCACTTTCCACTTGTTGTATGGCAAACAGGTAGTGGCACACAAAGTAATATGAATGTAAACGAAGTTGTAGCCAGAAGAGGAAATGAGCTTTTGAAGGAAAAAGGAATAAACGAAGTGATTCATCCAAATGATGATGTAAACATGAGTCAAAGTTCAAATGACACTTTTCCAACAGTAATGCATATTGCTGGAGTTTTAGCAGTAGAAAGTAAGCTTATGCCAGCAATTGATAAGCTGCATGCTACGTTAATTGAAAAAGAGAAGAGTTTTAAGGACATTGTGAAAATTGGACGTACTCATTTACAAGATGCTACACCATTAACATTGGGGCAGGAAATTAGTGGCTGGACACATATGCTATCGCAAACGAAGGAAATGATTTTGCAAGCAACCTCCTATATGAAAAATTTAGCTATAGGTGGAACAGCTGTTGGTACTGGTATTAATGCTCACCCTGAGTTCGGTAATCGTGTAGCTAAAGAAATAAGTGATTTTACAAATGAAAAATTTCAATCTTCGGTTAATAAATTTCATGCCTTAACAAGCCATGATGAAACGGTATATGCTCATGGAGCACTAAAGGCATTGGCTGCTAACTTAATGAAGATTGCAAATGATGTTCGTTGGTTAGCTAGTGGACCTAGATGTGGAATCGGTGAAATCACGATTCCGGAAAATGAACCAGGAAGCTCTATCATGCCAGGAAAAGTAAATCCAACTCAAAGTGAAGCATTAACAATGGTTGCTGTACAAGTAATGGGAAATGACGCGACTATTGGGTTTGCAGCAAGTCAGGGGAATTTTGAGTTGAATGTATTTAAGCCGGTTATCATTTATAACTTCTTACAATCAGTACAACTCCTTTCAGATGGAATTGTTTCGTTCCATGATAATTGTGCTGTTGGGATTGAGGCGAATACTCCAGTCATTGAAAAGTATGTGAAAGATTCATTAATGCTAGTTACCGCTTTAAATCCTCATATTGGTTATGAAAATGCAGCAAAAATTGCTAAGCTTGCTCATAAAGAAGGATTAACATTAAAAGAAGCTGCATTACAATTGAAACTACTTACTGAAGATCAATTTGATCAATATGTGAAGCCAGAAGAAATGACATACCCTAAATAATACAAAAGGAGATCTAACATTTGAGTTAGATCTCCTTTTTACAACGATTAACCTGTAGGAATTTCTAAATAGAAAGCTGCTCCATTTCTCTCGTTTGCTGCCCACACCTTAGATTCATGCAAATCTGCAATACGTTTAACAATGCTTAATCCAATTCCAAATTCCCCTTTTTGTCCTTTTTGAAAAGGTTCAAAAAGCTGTCCCATTATCTCTTTGTCAATAGCCGGTCCATCATTCCATAAGCTCAACGTAAGATGATGTTCTGATTTTGACATTGAAATTGAAATGGCTGTCTCAGCATAACGTAAGGAATTTTCAAGTAGGTTTTCAAGCAGCTTTTCCCACTGTTCTGAATCCCCCAAAATAGCTGCTTCTTCAACATTTAAATTCCAAGTAAGTTCGGGTTTTGCCCATTTAATTCGTTCCACTTCCTCGTGTATGAGTTGATCGAGGCGAAACGGAGCTTTTTTCGGCTTTCTTGTGGATAGAAAATCAAGCTTCGTTAAGTATAGTAAATCTTTTATTTTTTTCTCAAGCTTTTCTGATTCATCTTCTATAACATCCATTGTACTGGAAAGATCACCTTTCGGGAAAATACCGTCATTAACAGATCGAGCATACCCACGGATAACCATAACAGGTGTTTTTAAATCATGTGAAATATTTTGTAGAAGCGTTTGCTGAGCTTCGTCTTTCCTTACAAGATGCTGACGCATTTTTTCAATCATGTGCCCGAGTTTTCCAATTTCATCGTTTCGGTCTACTTCAACTGGTTCGTGCCAGGCTTGCTCAGAAATGTCTTTTACATGCTTTTCAAGCTTAACAAGTGGTTTTGATAAATACCTTGCTAGCCAAATCGACGGTATCCAGCTAAATAAAAAAACAACGGCCATGACAATCATGAGTTGTCGAAATAGGGTGAACACAAGATCATTCCGATAAGAATCCCATGAATAGGATAGTAAGTAACTAGGCTCACCGTTGATTGTTAGCTTATGAATCACATAAAAAAGTGTTTGATTTCGTAAATTCTTTTCATATCTTTCACTAGATGCTGTTTGCTGTGCAGCTAAATCCTGTGTTTGACGAATAAAATCAGCTGGTAGCTCTTCACTATATAAATAGTATCGACTTTGGATAGGTAAAAACAAATGGGAAACAGTACGGTCTTTTTGTTTGTCATTTTGCAGACTGTTTCCAGGATTACCGTATTCCATTAATACAAGCTGTTCATTTTCAATCGTTTTATAAATTTCTTTTGTGAAAAAGCTTCGTAAAGTGGTGGGGAAAAAAATCACTAATAATAATGAAATAACTAAAAGAATGCCTGAAAATACTACCCAAATTTGAAAGGCTAACGGTTTATTTTTCATCCCTTTAACATCCTGTAGCCAAATCCATAGATTGTTTCTAGTTTCAGTTCCGGCATTTTCTTTCTTAATCTTCGGACTAAATCATCAACAACTCGATCTGTTCCGAAATAATCTTCTCCCCAAATATTCGTTAGAATTTGCTCTCTAGAAAAAGCCTGACCTTGATTGTGTATAAACAATTGAAGCAGATCAAATTCCTTTGATGTTAAGTTAACTTCTTCATTATTAAAGTAAACAATTCTTACTTGCTCGTCTATTTCATAGGGAGTAAGAGTAATAACTTTACTAGATTCATTTGATTCTTCTATATATGTTCTTGATAATAGTTTTTGTGCTCGAATGACAAGTTCTCTTGGTAAAAAAGGTTTTGAAATATAATCATCACTACCAAGCTCCAACCCTAAAACACGATCAATATCAGCATCTCTAGCAGAGATAAAAATAACAGGAACGTTAGGTGACGCTGCTTTTATTTCACGAATTAATTGATATCCGTCAATATCAGGAAGCATAATATCCAGGATCCATAAATGAGGAGGCTTGTCTATTAGCTCTCTTGCCTGGGACCCGGTAAGGCAAGAGGTAACAGACCATTTTTCATTTTTGAGATACATGGTTAACAATTCATTTAAATTCTGTTCATCCTCGACTAAGTATACATTGTAACTCATCGTGTCACTTCCTTTCATCGCTATTATACAATGTTCTATTTCAATTCTTGATAAATTTCACAATTTCCCACAATTCTCTCATTATTATCCCAAACTCTTGTCATATAGTTAAGGTAAGCAAAAAAGCGAACACTTTAGGTGGACGTGATAAAAGGAGATAATGAAATGAGAGCTTTAATTTTTACAGGTGTTTCCCTTCTTTTTGTTTTACTCATTATAGGTGGGTTTGTAAGTTCTCAAGGCATCTAAATCATTTCACTGATTTTATAAAAGATAACGATTGATTATTATAGGAGGAAAAAATATGGGATATTATGATCAAACAGACATTACACGCGAACAGAAAAAAACAAAAAAAAGTATCAAACCAATTTTCTCTTCACTGCTAAGTGGAATTGTTGGTGGAGCATTAGTATTAGGTGTGACGACTTATACACAGGAGCAACAACCGACAGTAGAACAAAATACAGCTGCAGTTGAAGCTGTTACTCAAAATAATGATTCTGCCCCTAATGTCTCAACACAAGAACTATCTACAAATTCTAGCTCTATTGCTGATATCGTTGATAGCCTAACGCCAGCAATTGTTGGGATTACGAATATGCAAACACAAACAAGCAGAGATTTCTTTAACAGCTCATCAGAAAGTGTTGAAGCTGGAACAGGTTCAGGATTCATCTTTAAAAAAGAAGGTGATGTAGGATATATTTTAACAAATAACCACGTTATTGAAGGAGCACAATCAATTGAAGTAACTCTTTATAATGGAGAGAAAGTTCCAGCAGAGCTAGTTGGAACGGATGCATTAACTGACATAGCTGTACTCAAAATCGATGCAGAGCATGTTGAAGTTGTGGCAGATTTAGGTGATTCATCACAACTTCGTACAGGTGAAGATGTGATCGCAATTGGAAATCCATTAGGAGAAGAATTCTCAAGAACCGTAACACAAGGAATCATAAGCGGTATTGATCGAACAATTGATGTAACAACATCTGAAGGTAATTGGGCACTTGATGTTCTTCAAACAGATGCAGCAATTAATCCAGGTAACAGTGGAGGTCCATTAATAAACATGAGTGGACAGGTTATCGGAATTAATAGTTTAAAAATTAGTGATAGCGGTGTAGAAGGGCTAGGCTTTGCCATTCCGAGTAACGATGTAGTTCCTATTGCTGAAGAGCTATTGTCTAATGGAAAAATCCAACGTCCTTTCCTTGGTGTAGGATTAGTTGAGATGAGTGAGGTACCTCAATATTATTTACAACAAAACATGAGTCTACCTGAAGAAGTGACAGAAGGCGTTATTGTTGGGAATGTTTCACCAGCATCACCGGCAGATGAAGCAGGTCTCAAGCAACAAGATGTGATTGTCTCAATGAACGATCAAGAAATCACAAGTTCAAGTGATTTAAGAAAGTTTCTATACTCAGAAACGGAAATTGGTGAAGAAGTAAAAGTAACTCTTTACCGAGCAGGAGAAAAAATGACCGTTACGATTAAGCTTACAAACAAAGATAGTACAAATGCATAAAGCAATTTAGTAATAGGAATTGCTGTTACTCTTTATATAGATGTTTTACTAGCTGACACTTTCGCAATGATCTAACCCCCTCGGATCAATTGCGGAGTGTTGGCTTTTTATTTGTCTATTTTAACTTAAGCTTTTTCTAAAAAATTGAACAGTTTGAAAAATTTATAGTGTAAAATTAAAATAGACATTAGTTATTACTAATACGTATAAAATAAGAAACCGCATTTATTCATACATAAAATAGAAGAAGATACGGAAGGGGAGCATCATGAGTAGCACAATGAATAAAGGAAAGAGAGAGAAGCTAGATGAATTCATAAAGAATAGTAGTTTTTTTGATCAACAGTTTGCAAAATTAAAGCAGGAAGCTTACTATGCTATGGACTTAGAGGGAAATTATGTTAGAGTAAATAACGTTTGTGAAGAACTAACGGGATATTCGAAAGAAGAATTATATTGCTTAAGCTACAATGATCTCCTTGTAAGTAATAGTTTTGATTATGTTGACGAGGTTTTTCACAATACATTGAACGGTGACCTTCAGCATTATGAATGCAAGATTTATACAAAGGATAAAACACAGAAGGAAATAGAAGTAACAAATTCACCAATTATTTTTGATAACGAAGTGATTGGTGTTTACGGCATTGCAAAGGATATTACAAAGTTTAATAGTCAAAAATTAAAACTACAGGAAAGTGAACGTCTACACAGAAGTCTTATTGAACATTCCCCTGATGGAGTCATAATAACCCAAAACGGGAGGTTTGTATATGCGAACACAGTAGCATCGATCTTGTTAGGCGGCGAAAAGAAAGAAGATGTTATTAATAAGAATGTTCAGGATTTTATTCCAAAAATAGTAGAAAGCCATCTGATTAAATGTTTGAAAGAAGCAGAAGAAGACGGTGTTGCATCAGAACTTTATGAAGAGAAGTTGCTTCAATTAACAGATAAAGAGATTGATGTTGAAATTAAAGCCATTCCAACAATCTATCAAGGAGATAGAGCTGTTAATTTACTTATTAGAGATATTACTGAGAGAAAATTAGCACACGAAGTGATGGTTAACTCTGAAAAGCTTTCTGTCGCAGGTCAATTGGCAGCAGGGATTGCACATGAAATTCGAAATCCAATAACTGCTATTAAAGGGTTTTTGCAGTTAATGGAGAGTGGGAAGAGCTATAAGCAAGAATTTTTCTCGGTGATTTCAGCTGAAATTAATAGGATTGAAATAATCCTAAGCGAATTATTAGCTTTAGCAAAACCACAACTTGATAAATACTGCAATAAAGATATAAAAGGTATATTGCAACATGTAGTTGCGCTAACCAAATCACAGGCAATTTTACATGATGTACATATTCAAACGTCTTTCTCAAAGGATTCATTAGAGGTTTTATGTGATGAAAACAAATTAAAACAAGTGTTTATTAACTTTATTAAAAATGCAATTGAAGCAATGAGTTATACCAATGGTGGGATGATCTTAGTCAAAAGTGAAAAAGTTGGAGATCAATCTCTCATAATTAAAATTATTGACCAAGGACCAGGAATTCCCGATGAAATTCTTAAGAAAATAGGTGAGCCATTTTTTACTACAAAGGAAAATGGTACAGGATTGGGTGTAATGGTAAGCTTTGAGATTGTGAAGCAGCATGATGGTGAAGTGCAAATTAACAGTGATTCAAATGGGACAACCGTTTCTATCACTCTCCCGCTATCTTCATCATTAACTAGTTAGTCAAAGGAAGAGGAAAAGACATGGAAATTGTAACGAACCGATTAATAATTAAACCCTGTGAAGAGGAATTATTACCAGTGGAGATGGACAGAGGTCCACATGTTCAGCACTACTTGGAAGAAGTAGAAGTAGATTCTGATCTCAAAGGCTGGGGAGTATGGCTCGTTTTTCGTAAAGATGATGAACAATTGATCGGCGATATTGGATTTAAAGGAAAACCTGAAAATGGTATCGTGGAAGTAGGATATGGAATATTAAAAGAAGCACAAGGAAAAGGGTATGCAGCTGAAGCGGTTGAAGCACTCCTTAATTGGGCCTTCAAATCAGGAGAAGTACAAAAGGTGATAGCAGAATGCTTAAAGACCAATACTGCTTCTATTAAAGTTCTAGAAAAGTTATCTATGACAAAAGTGGAAGAAGACGAGCTTATGATGTACTGGGAAAGACATATTTTTCATTAACTTTTTACGAAAAAACATGAGGCAATCGGAATGTACCGATTGCCTCATGTTTTTTAACAGGCTCCTGGAGGAGTGTCATGATAAACAGGTGGTGCTGGGCGTGGAATTGGTTTTGGTGCATGTGGCTGTGGGTGTTGAACGTATTCGAATACACCTTGACCATCCATACTTGGACCGCTCGCCCAACGTCCCTTAGCACTTTCTTCTCCTCTTGAAAGATTCATAAATTTATAAGAAAATTGCTGTGCTTCAAGATTAATAGGGAATGTACTAGGTACAGTCTTTCCTTCCTTGGCCTCTAATTCAGCAATCGCAGCCAACCATTGATTTTGGTGCATTCTATCTCTAGCTATTAAAAACGAAAGCATATCCTTAACGCCACGATCATCTGTTGCTTCATATAAACGTACTGCTTGAAGCCTACCTTGTGACTCAGCATTTAAATTTGCTCTAAAATCAGCTAATAAGTTACCACTAGCAATGATGTAAGCTCCTTGCCATGGGACACCAACACTATTGACTGGGAGAGCACCTAATCCAGCTACAATGGCATGCTGTGGATTCATTCCGCCAAGAACCGCTTCAATAACTGGATCTTTTGCTGCTTCCTCTTGGTCCTTAAGTGGAGCGTTATCAAGTAACCTGCCAATCATTGTGGCGAGCATTTCAATATGTGCAAGCTCCTCAGTACCAATATCTAGAAGCATATCTTTATATTTACCAGGACATCTTGTTCCCCAACCTTGAAATAAGTATTGCATCGCAACAGAAATCTCTCCGTATTGACCACCTAATATTTCCTGAAGTTTTTTTGCATAAACGGCATCTGGACGATCGGGTTTCGCATTGTATTGAAGTTCCTTGATGTGATAAAACATGAAGAAACCCTCCTCATTTTTTTGGTATGAACATGGTTATGTATATTCTTCATCAAGGAGGATATGCTGCTTTTTTCAGGTTTATTTACTAATACAAGCCCTTTAGTCATAAAGTTTAAGGAATAACGATAGGGGAGAGGATGAAGATGAAAACATATGAGCAAGCGGCAGCGTTTGAACATCAGTTTTGGCTACAAGTTCTTGGAGATCATGCACGGTTTATTTTAAATGCTTTGTCAGTAAATGAGCAGAAGGATATAGAGAAGGCAAAGGAATTTAAAGATATATTTGACACATTATTAAAAAAATCAAGAGAACAAACGAACTTTGTTGCATTAACATTAGAAGCTGAAGAATATGCAAAAGAACTTCGTAAGTTTAAGCTCTCTATTATTGAAAGACATCTCGTTGAAAAAATGACCATACATCTTCCACCTTCATTTATAAATCATATGGTCAATGAGCTTGAAGAATATTTATTGGTTCTTTCTTATTTGAAAAAGAAGGAGAAGCCACCAATCTTTCACGAGCTTCATCACCATTTATTGTGGTTGTTAGATGCTGCAGGACATGCAGGAGCTATTTCGGACACACTAGACAGAGCTGAAAAGCAATTAAAGCAAAAGAGTGATGTTTTTACAAAAGACTTCGAGGATTTTTATTTAAAAGCAGTAGAATTATCAGGTTATTTACGAGCAAATGTGGACTCATTCCCAGCCTTAACCAAAATGAATAAAGATGTAAAGCTGGAGATTGAATTATTTAGAGGCTTTTTAGCGGAAATAGAGGAAATGGAATTAAATAATGAAATGCTTAGTACCTTTTCCCCACTAATGGCAGATCATATGATGAGGGAAGAATGCTATTACTTAATGAAGGTTGCAGAAGCTTCAAATACAGAAAAGCCAAATTGTGATCCGACTAAACCTAGAAGATAAAGTTAAGGCAGTGCATCAGATGCACTGCCTATTTCTAACGTCTAAGACGGTATAAATTTCAGACCAATTGTTGCTGAAATAATCATTGAGATAAATAATAATCTCTTCCACCCAGCAGGTTCTCCTAAAAAGAAGATGCCAAACAATGTACTGCCAACTGTTCCGATTCCCGTCCAGACAGCATAGGCTGTTCCCATTGAAATAGTTTGCATAGCTATGGTCAGAAAGAAAAAGCTAGTACCAAAACCTAAAGCTAGAAAAAATGCATTAAGCCAACTTTTTTGCATATTAAATCGGGCGATCGCAGCAACACCAGCAACTTCACAAAGGCCAGCTAAAATAAGGAATAACCAGTCCATCATTAAATCTCTCCTTTCGAAGAAGGGGTTTGGTGATCGTCTGTCACCATTTTCAGACCAACAACCCCTGCAATTAAGATTGCACAAAGTCCAACTTTAACCCAGTTAATTTCATGACTAAAAAAGAGAAGTTCAATAATAACAGTTCCAGTAGCCCCTAATCCGGTGAATACAGCATAAACAGTGCTAATCGGCAGTCGATTCGTTGCCTGAATTAATAGATAAAAACTAATAAGAATTGATATAACAGTCATGATCCATGCAAGCGTACTGTTAGCATGTTTTAAGCCTGTTACCCAACTAACTTCAAAAATAACGGCAAAATAAACAAGAAACCAATATTTGCCCATATGTCTTATCCTCCTTTAGTTGGATATACCTTTCCAATAAATATTCCAACAAGCATTTAACCGTCGCTGAAAACGTTCAAATCCACCATATAGAAGCTCGATTAATAAAGAATCGAATAGTCCGATATATGAAACAGCCACCTCTTTTAATGGAAATGCTAATTCAGGCTGATGACTTTGTAAATTATTGATAACGATTGATTCAACTTCATCGTAATAGGAATAAAGGCTGTCCATCACTTGTCCATGTAAATGTGACGGAGGTAAATACCCGTTTCTTAATAAAAATTTCATTGAAGCTTCTCTTTCATACCTTTGACAACTGTTTGTCAAAAAATGATAGAGCTTCGACCTTAATTCAAGTTTTTCATTTTCTGAAAAGTAAGTGAGGAGGTAGTTTTTCTCATCTTCAATTACCTCAGCTAAGATGGTCAGAAATAATTCATCTTTGTTTGTGAAATGAGAATAAATAGATTGCTTTTTTATCCCAACGTCGTTTGCTATTAATGATAGTGAGGTACCATCATAACCATGCATGGCGAATTGTTGTAATGCAGAATGTTTTATTTCAATTGCTGACATAGTGATCAACCTTCCTTACGTTCGTCAGTTTCAAATTATATACTGTCTTTTTAAAAGAGTCAATAATAAAGAATCAATTACTAAAACCTTACATTGCTCTCTTAATCTTTTACTTGTTATGCTAATATGGAATAGAACATAAATTTGATAGGAGTAACAACATGATAAAAAACAAAATAAAATCTGTTTTTTTCATTCTGTTAGTATGGACAATATTTATACCAAATAGTATTTCTGCTTTAGAAAATCAAGATTTACCACTTTATAGCGAATCAGTCATTCTACTAGATGCCCAGTCAGGTCAAACAATATATGAAAAAAATAGTCAGGTACAAGTGCCGCCTGCCAGCATTACAAAGATTGCGACAGCGATTTATGCAATTGAAAAAGGTCATTTAGAAGATATTGTGACAGTTAGTGAGAATGCCAGAAATGTGGATGGTACACGTGTTTATCTAGAGGTTGATGAGCAGGTCCCTTTAATAAAATTAATTCAAGGTCTGGTTATAAACTCTGGTAATGACGCAGGGGTGGCAATAGCTGAACATTTAAGTGGAACGATTGATGAGTTTATTATTGATTTTAATTCTTATTTAAAAGAGGAAATTGGCGTACAGCACACAATATTTAAAAATCCTCATGGACTTTATGATCCAGAACACATGACAACTGCTGAAGATATGGCAAAAATTACTCGATACGCAATGAAAAATGAAACGTTTATGGAGATATTTCAAACTAGTGAATTAGCCTGGGACGGTCAAACATGGGATACAACCATTGTAAACCATCATGAAATGGTTCGAGATAAAGAGTATGAAGGTATTTCTGGTGGCAAAAATGGATTTGTACAGGAATCAGGATTTACACTAGTAACAACTGCAAACCGTGAAAAAATTAGTTTAATAGCTGTTACATTAAATGCTATGTCAGACAATCAGGCATATGAAGATACAAAAACATTGCTTGATTATGGGTTCCAAAATTTTGAAACTGAATTGGTTATGGCAAATGAACATTTTAAAGATAACTTAGACAACAGATATGTTCTTAATCAAGATGAGTATATTACAAAACATATAGGAGAAATCGTTACAAAAGAAGTTAGTGCTGCTGGAGAACTTGAAATGAGCGGGGACAATGGTAGATCTATCAAAAAGATTACGCTTACAAAAATACAAAGTGAACAACCAAATAAAAAAATGGAAAGTAAAGTTGTCGTTGCAGACGAAGTAAAAGAGAAGGAAAGTGGAAATAAGCATCTGTTGCTTCTTGTTCCTTTTTCGTTATTTCTAGCTTTATTTTTATCAGTATTTTTCTATGTGCAAGTGAGAAAAACATCTTAAATCTATTTTGCTATCTCCGAAATAATGCATTATACTTTAAAAGATGTTTCTATCATTCTTTTAGAAAGAAGTGTTCAATGATGAACTTAGGCTTTGGAGAAATTTTTCTCATTATCTTTGTCGCACTATTATTATTTGGACCAAATAAATTACCTGCCCTTGGTAGAGCAGCCGGTAAAACATTAAGAGAATTTAAAAATGCAACAAAGGGTCTGATCGATGATGACGACTCTTCGGTTAAAAACAATAAAGAATAAAGCAAAAAGAGACAAACTATCTGGATTGTCTCTTTTTTTGTAGGTGCATGTATAAAAGTGAAATAAAAAGAGTGATTAAGTAAAATATATTTGTAAGCGGTTAAACGAGTTCTTTTATTCAAATTTCGTCTTTTAAAGAAAAATTTAATACTTTACGACCAAATACTTAGAGGAGTAAGATAACATTCATAATCGTTAAGTTTTTGCTTATGCTAGTTTTTATAGATTAAACATAAAAATAGAATAGAGTATCAATAATCGCTTAATCCTATAAGTAGGAGCGGGGGACCCATGAAAGATGTCAAATTTGACTTGGGGTGAATCAAACGTTTTTTGCGTTTGTAGGGCTAATCTCTTTTGCCCGAATCCGACAGCTAACCTCGTCAGCGTTGAAGGGATGAACATGTGCCTAAATACAGACACAGGGGTTCAATACCTTTGTGTTTTTTTTGTGCAATAATATTGATGGCAACAGGCATAACTAAACGATAACGGTAGCTAAGATAGCTTTTATACTTTTATATTGAAAGAAGGAATTTTGGTGAAAAAGCAGTTCGCTGTATTTGGTTTAGGACGTTTTGGTGGAAGCCTTGTGAAAGAGTTTCACGAGCTCGGAATTGAAGTGCTCGCAATTGACAAAAGTGAAGAAAAGGTTCAGCAATATGCTGCCTATGCAACACATGCCGTAAGAGCCAACGCGATAGATGAAACAATTCTAAAGCAGTTAGGTGTACGAAATGTGGATCATGCATTTGTATCATTTGGTGATGATATTGAAGCGAGTATACTGACCTCATTAATTTTAAAGGAATTAGGGATTCCACAGGTTTGGGCTAAAGCTCAGAATGACTACCACCAAAAGGTATTAGATAAAATTGGCGTGAATCGTGTTATACATCCTGAAAGAGATATGGCCAAACGAATTGCTCATCATATTATTTCTGAAAAAATGATCGATTATATTGAATTATCAAGAGAATACAGCATGGTAGAGGTCGTAGCTACAAAAAAATTGTGTAATAAAACACTTTTAGATCTGGATATACGTTCAAAGTATGGATGTAATATTGTCGGCATTCAAAGGGGAGAAGAAATTTTTGTATCACCTGGTGCTGATGAGAAAATTACGCTCGGTGATGTTTTGTTAATAATCGGTAAAAATAAAGATATTGTTGATTTCGAAGAGTATGGGATGTAATATGAAAAAATTTATTAAACTAAATCCATCGCAGCTGTTAATTGTTGTGTTTGTGGTGTCTATAACGGTAGGAACAATTTTACTAAAACTACCATTTTCAACACATGACCATATCAAATGGATTGATGCTCTGTTTATTGCAACGTCGGCCATGACAGTGACTGGATTAGCAACTGTTGACCCAGGGACAACTTTTACTACATTTGGTCAATTGATTATTGCCCTTTTAATACAAGTTGGTGGGCTCGGAATTATGTCATTTGCTGTATTAATTTTTATTATGCTTGGTAAAAAAATAGGGCTAAAAGAAAGACTGTTAATGCAGCATGCGTTGAATCAAACCTCTGTAGGTGGCATTATTAAGTTAGTTCAGTACTTATTTATTTTCTCTATCACTATTGAAATGATTGCAATGGTATTTTTAGCAATTCGCTGGGTACCACAATTTGGTTTAGCAAAGGGACTGTTTTATAGCTTCTTTCACTCCATATCAGCATTTAATAACGCCGGGTTCGCATTATGGTCTGATAATTTAATTCAGTATGTTGGAGATCCAATCATTAACATTGTTATTTCATTTTTATTTATTGTCGGCGGAATTGGCTTTACTGTCCTTGTTGATGTATGGAAGAAAAGATCGTACAAAAAATTATCATTACACACAAAATTAATGGTAACAGGGACATTGGTCTTAAACATTATCGCGATGTTTTTTATCTTTTGTGTAGAATACAGCAACCCGCAAACACTTGGTAGTTTATCGCTAGGTGACAAGCTTTGGGCATCGTATTTTCAGGCGGTTTCACCACGAACAGCTGGGTTTAACACGGTAGATATGGGAGGTTTAGATGAAACAACAATCTTTTTTATTATTATTTTAATGTTTATCGGAGCGGGCAGTGGATCAACAGGTGGTGGAATCAAGCTAACAACTGCATTAGTTATTGGGCTTGCAACGGTCACATTTCTTAGAGGGAAAAATGATATAGTTGTTTCAAAACGAACCATCCATTCATCGTTTATTTTAAAAGCACTTGCTATCACGATGATAAGTATTGTATTTGTCATTCTTGGAATACTTCTATTAAATATCACGGAGAAAGAAGCATCGTTTCTGGATATTATGTTTGAGGTTGTCTCAGCTTTTGGAACAGTTGGTCTCTCAACTGGATTAACTGGTATGTTAACGTTTGCTGGTAAACAAATTATTATTTTTATTATGTTTTTAGGGAAGATTGGTCCGCTAACGTTAATGTTCTCACTCGCGAGTCCATCGAAAGAAAAGATTCGTTATCCACAGGAGGATATTTTAACGGGATGATTAAAACCACTAGTCACTTGTGATTAGTGGTTTTTTCAATTCTTTTGCTACAAATGAGATAGAAACAGGGAACTTAATAAACCAAGAGATGCAATTAACCCCACAATGGCTCCACCTTCTTCAAAGGCCTCTGGCATCATAGTGGATGCTACCATCGCAAAAATCCCACCTGCTGCAAAAGCTGAAATAAATGAAATAATACTTGCTGATGCATTTTGAAGCAGTCCAAAACCTAATAATGAACTAACAGAAGAAAGAGAAACAACAATTAACCACATCGTGAGAATTGTCTTTTTGCTATAACCATCTTTTTTTAATCCAACTGTACTCGATAGTCCTTCTGGAAAATTACTAATAAAAACAGCGATAACCATCAAGTAACTAACTGTTCCTTGCTCGAGCAAACTAACACCAATAATCACAGATTCAGGAATAGCATCAATAATTGTTCCAATAAAAATCGTTATTCCAGAATGATTATCATTACTCTTCTTTGATCGTTTTCGTTCACTTCCTCCGCTTTTGGAAACAATGATTTCAGATAAAGTAAATACTAATGCACCGACTAGAAAACCAATAGATGTAGATTGTAAGCCGCCTTCATCAACAGCTTCAGTTAACAATTCAAAAGCAGCAGCTCCAATTAACACACCAGTCCCAAAAGACATAATCAACCCAGTAATTTTTTTAGGGAGATTTGTAAAGATACCTACTAATGCACCAAAAAAAATAGGTGATCCAGCAAACGCTCCCCAAAGTGCTGCTTGAAGCAAGTACCTCATCCTCTCTCACGTTATAATCTTTATTTTTCCCTATTAGTTTTAGAAAAAACAAAAAAAGCGACTAATATCGTCAGTCGCTTTATCTCTTTATTATTCAGCAAGCTTTGCTTCAATATCATCTAATAATAGGTTAGCTGCAAGAACTCCACCAGCTGTGTTCCAAATAGCATCGTCAACTTTGTAAGCTTTTTCTGCTTTTACAACTTCAAGGTTTTCCCAAAGAGGATCATTTGTCCAATCTTCTTCTGTTTTTGTTGCTTCTGTATCACCAGGTGGTGCATATGTAAAGTAGAATAAAATGTCTCCATCCATCTTTGGAATCACTTCCTTACCTACTTCACGAGCAAATAAATCTTCAGGATTATCAGAAAATACCTCCTCTAGTACAGCAGGGCGAGCAAAGCCTAACTTCTCTAAAATGACTCCTGAGAAAGAATCTTTATAGTAAATTCTAGTTTTACCTGCCATAAATCGAACAACAGATACTTCATGGTTTACTTTATCACCAGCAGTATCTTTTATTTCGGAAATACGAGCTTCAAAATCATCAATCACTTTTTGACCTTCATCTTCACGGTTTAATGCTTTAGCATATAATTTAAAATTGTCCTGCCATTCACCCTTTAAAGTTTCTGAGAAAACGGTAGGTGCAATAGCTTTTAATTGCTCATAGATTTTTTCTTGGCGAAGTTTGTTACCGATGATTAAATCTGGTTTAAGGGCAGCAATCGCTTCCACATTTACTTCACTTTCAGTTCCAACAACTTCAACATCTGTCATCTTATCAGTAATATGTTCATACCAAGGCTCACCTAACCAGGATTGTACGGCACCAACTGGTGTAACACCCATAGATAATAGTGCTTCTGTTCCTTCGTTTGTTAAAATAACAACCTTTTCAGGGGTACCGGTAATTTCAGTTGAACCCATTGCATGTTCCACTGTATATGTTTCTTCTGCAGGAGCATCATTAGATCCTTCTGCACCTTCAGTTTCTGTTGTTTTCTCATTGGTATTACCGCAGGCTGCGAGAATAAGGATGGTCATACTTAATAAAAATAATGATAACCAAGACTTACTTGATGTTACTGTCATGTTTGAACCTCCAATGTATTTGATAATCATTTTCATTTACAATGAGAATGATAAAAGGAATCAGGACAATTGTCAACATCTAATTGAAAACGATTTTCAAAATCATTATTATTTGATAAGATTGTTATGAAATAAAGTTATAAATAGGAGCAGCTATGTTATTGAAATCTTCTTATCAAAAATCGCTTGGCTTAATTTTAGGATTTATTTTACTTATTCTACTAATGTGTGGAAGTCTTGTTTTTGGCTATGCAGATACAAACTTAAAAACAGTATATGATGCATTTGCTAATTTTAACGGAAGTAATGAACATATTATTGTGTACGATGTTCGACTACCTCGAGCTTTAATAGGGGCAGTCGTCGGTGCGAGTCTTGCGCTTGCAGGAGCGATTATGCAAGCTTTAACAAAAAATCCTTTAGCTTCACCAAGTGTATTTGGAATAAATGCCGGTGCTGGATTTTTTATTGTTGTGGCAGTTTCAGTGTTTTATGTTAACTCATATCAGGCTTATATTTGGATTGCTTTTGCAGGTGCAGCCTTTTCAGCATTTATTGTATATTTTATCGGATCATTTGGTAGGGAAGGGCTAACTCCAATGAAGTTAACATTAGCAGGTGCAGCAATGGCAGCACTCTTTTCTTCTCTGACACAAGGGTTATTAGTAGTAAACGAAGCGGCCCTTGATCAAGTGTTATTTTGGTTAGCTGGTTCTATTCAAGGTAGAAAGCTGGAAGGATTGTATATGGTACTTCCTTATGTTTTACCTGCCATTATATTAAGTATGATTCTTTCACAAAAAATCAATGTGTTAACAATGGGGGAAGATGTTGCAAAAGGGTTAGGACAGCGAACAGGAGTCGTAAAACTTACAGGGGCATTACTAGTTATTGTTTTAGGTGGGGGAGCTGTTGCTGTTGCTGGACCAATTGCTTTTATCGGAATTGTTATTCCTCACTTCGCCCGATTTTTAGTTGGTAATGATTATCGCTGGATTCTCCCTTTTAGTACCTTTTTAGGAGGATCACTCCTTGTATTTGCAGATATTCTTGCAAGATATATTGTTATGCCTGAAGAGGTGCCAGTAGGAGTTATGACAGCGTTTATCGGAACTCCCTTTTTTATTTATATTGCACGTAGGGGGTTCGGAAAGTGAAAAAATATTATAAATTAAGGTTAGGAGCAGGCTTTCTCTCCTTTTTAATAGATAAAAGGGCATTTTTTATATCGTGTATTTTGTTAGGTATTACATGTTTAATTTTTATGTTAAGTACAGGCATTGGAGAGGTTTTTATTACCCCTATCAATGTTTTGAAAACCTTGTTTGGATTCGGTACAGAGATGGATGAACTATTTATTTATTCATTTCGATTGCCTCGTATTATTATTGCTTTATTAGTTGGAATAAGCTTAGCAGTAGCAGGTGCGATACTACAGGGTTTAATACGTAATCCATTAGCATCACCAGATATTATTGGAATAACAGGTGGAGGAGCAGTTGGTGTTGTTTGCTTCCTGATGCTTTTTAGCGATAGAAACAACTCATTGATTGTAAGTGTTAAGTGGATGCCTGTTGCAGCCTTTATTGGGGCAACCATCGTAGGCATACTTGTTTACTTCCTTTCTTGGAAGAATGGATCTTCTTCTGTACGACTCGTTCTTATTGGGATCGGGCTATCCATGCTAGCACAGTCTTTAACTACACTTTTTATGGTGAAGGGCCCAATATATCAAGCATCACAAGCAAATGTATGGATTACAGGGACAGTGTATGGTGCAACATGGGAACAGGTTCGCATATTACTTCCTGTTGTTCTTATCTTATTAATAATTAGCTTGATTTCAGTTCGAAATGTGAACATTCAAGAGCTCGGTGATGAACTGGCGACAGGTGTGGGAAGCTTGGTACAAAGGAACCGATTTTTTCTTTTATTACTGGGGACTGCCTTAACAGGGGCATCGGTAGCCTTTGCAGGTGTAATAGGGTTTGTTGGCTTAATGGCTCCTCATATGGCAAGGAGAATGGTAGGCTCTTCCTTTGGCGCTTTATTGCCTGTCTCTGCATTGCTTGGTGCAATACTTGTTATGTTAGCAGATTTAATTGGAAGAACGTTATTTTCTCCTTTAGAGGTTCCAGCAGGTGTGTTTACTGCAGCAATCGGTGCACCATATTTTATTTACTTACTATATAAAACAAGAAACTCATAAGCGTAAGATTTCTGGCTAAAGCCATGTGAAAAAAAACTAGATTTGCCATACAAAAGGAGCGATTTATATGGATGCAATTGAAACAAATGCGCTCACTCTTTCTTATGGAGATACAATTATCATTAATGAGTTAGATGTGAAAATTCCCAAAGGTGAAATTACGGTATTTATTGGTAGTAACGGTTGTGGGAAATCAACGTTACTGCGTTCTATTGCAAGGCTGCTAAAACCAAGAAACGGTTCAGTTTTACTTGAGGGTAATTCTATTGCAAAACTTCCTACAAAAGAGGTAGCAAAACAATTGGCAATCCTTCCGCAAGGTCCAATTGCACCTGAAGGATTAACCGTACTGCAGCTTGTAAAACAAGGTAGATATCCACATCAAAGCTGGTTAAAGCAATGGTCGAAGGAGGATGAAGACGCTGTTTCAAATGCCTTAAAAGCAACAGGGTTAGAGGATTTAGCGGAAAGACCAGTCGATTCTTTATCCGGTGGGCAACGACAACGTGCATGGATTGCCATGACTCTTGCGCAACAAACAGATATTATTCTGCTAGATGAACCTACAACCTATTTAGATATGACACATCAGATCGAAATATTAGATCTTTTATTTGAATTAAATGAACGTGAAAATCGTACGATTGTTATGGTTCTTCATGACTTAAATTTAGCTTGTCGCTATGCCCATAATCTTGTAGCGTTAAAGGATAAAAAAGTTTATGCACAAGGAAAGCCTGAAGAAGTAATTACCTGCAGTTTAGTACAAAATGTATTTCAAATGAATTGTGAAGTTACAGTAGATCCTATTTTTGGAACACCTCTTTGCATACCTCATGGAAGAGGAAGATGTATTATAAAAGAAGTTGGGGTATTAAATGGCTGAATTAACAAAAGAAGAACTAGAATCATTAACGAAATACCGACTTATACTAGAGAGAAAAACAAATGGTTCAATCATTGAGGGTATTGAATTACTTCAACAAAAACAACTAGCAGCTCTTTATGATGAGATACTACAAAACAAGCTTAATACAAATAAACACTCTGTCATCGGGTCTATGTTAGTAAAAAGATATGCCTTTTTGGCAGCACTTGTATTATATTGCATGACCAGCTACGATAAAGGAATAAACAGTAGCATTAACAACCTGTCACTTCAAACAGATGATGATGATCCAATTTGGTTACCAAGCTTTTACTTTAATGACTTGGTCGTAACAACTCCAGATCCTGATCGAGACAGTTGGAGGGAAACTGTTATCACAGCCTTATTCAAAGAAAATATTACGATGATTCTTTCTAACGTATCCAAAGCTTCGAAAGTGTCAAAGTCCATACTTTGGGAAAATATTGCGATCTACATTTTCTGGATGTACGAATCTTTACTCGAGGATGAAGGTATCTCAGATGAAATGAAGTCAAAGGTAAAGGAAGACTTTTCATATGTCATATTACATGCGCCTGCTGAAGCTTTTGGTCTAACAAATAAAAATCCTCTAACAATGTATTTTCATGAAAAGAAAAACAATGTGAGAAAACGTTCCACCTGTTGTTTATTTTACTTTACTTCAAAAAACGGAGATCGCTGTCAAACATGTCCAATTGAATGTAAACAACCAATGACTCAGTGAGGAGGTGACGTTCAATGGAGCAACAATTAAAAGATCAGTTTGAAGGGCTGCTTGAAAAATATACAGAATTATTATTAGGTGAATCATCTGATGAATTAAAAGAAAAAGTAAAGATGTGGGCATTGTACACCCATATTTCCAAGTCAATGCCACCGCTAGCTAAACATTGGAACTCGACCTATCCAGAAGCTAAAGAAGATTTAAAAAGTATTATTGGAGAAATCAAGGACCTAAATGAACAGTTTCGTCAAATAAAAAAGAAGGATTAAAAGCTCATCTTCTCCTATGAAGTGAGCTTTTTTCTTTTGTAGATTATTGAGTATTTCCATATGGAGATTGCTGCTGAATGGTTGTTGAAAACTTTTGATATGCTTGTTGAAGTTTCTGTGTATCAGCGGCTTCTAGGGAATACCATCCATTTTTAAACATTAGATTATAGAGGTCTCTTTGAGCCTGCTGTGTTTCATTAAATATTGTAGAAAGATCCTGGTATAGTGCTTGATGACTTGCTTCGTTAAGTGCAGTTGAATAAGAAGAAGTTAAATATTTTTCGGTTGATAATAAATCATTTGCAAAATCACGATCGTTCATCATAGGTCCTTCCTGCACTTGTGTTTCTGCATTGCTAATTTTACGATCCATACTTACCTGACCTCCTACTGAAGTTGAGCACCTGATGAAGGCTGCTGAGATTGTAAATGTGATAAGATTTTTTGATAATGCTGATTGTGCATTTGACCAACTTGTTCGAATTGATTTTTAACTTCTTGATTTTGACATTGAGATGCAAAAAAGTGGGCTTTTTTCATAGCTAAAAGATTCCACGAAAGCATATCTGTTAGGTAGAGCTGGTCTTTGGATGTGATTACATTAGGTGGCTGCATCATCATTGATTGCTGTTGCTGCTGTTGCATATTTTGCTGCTGCATCAATAACCCTCCTTACAATTTCATACCCTTTTATCGTTCCACTCCAATAGTGTATTATGCAATCGGAAAAGAGATCCTTAACCGATTTTAACTTCAAAACATATACTATTGATAAGAGGAATACAGATCTGATAAGACATAAATCAATATGTCATTTTGCAAATAACATGTATTCCACTAAATCTTATATAATGAATGCGGTTACATTTAGCTAATTGACTAAAAAATGGACTTAATATGGAATAAGAACGCAAAAGGAGGGTTTTCAAGTGGAACAATTATTACGAAACTCTTTTATGTTTTTATCCAAGAATAAGACGTTGACTAAACTTGCAAAAAAATATGGACTAAGATTTGGAGCAGGAAGATTCGTAGCTGGTGACACAATTGATTTGGCAAAAGGTGTCATTCAAGATCTTAATCATAAAGGGCTTGATGTGACATTAGATTACCTTGGTGAATTTATTGAGGATGAGCAGGAAGCAAGAGAAACAGCTGATCATTGTATTAAAGCAATTGAAGCTATAGGAACCAGTCAGCTGAAATCACAAATTTCAATTAAACTTACTTCTATGGGTTTAGATATATCTGATGAAGTAGTTTTAAAGAATATGCGTCGTATTTTAACAGCAGCGGAAAAGTATAATGTATTTGTAACAATTGATATGGAAGATTTTTCGAGATGTGAGAAAACGCTAGAAATTTTTAAGACGTTGAAAAAGGAATTCAAACATGTAGGGACAGTTGTTCAAGCATATTTATACCGTACTGTTCAGGATGTTGAGGAATTAGGTCGCTATGCAGCAAACCTAAGGCTTGTGAAGGGTGCTTACAAGGAATCACCGGATGTTGCTTTTCCTGAAAAAAAGGATGTTGATGAAAACTTTAAAAAAATTATTAAAATGCATCTACTTAATGGACATTACACAGCAGTAGCAACTCATGATGATACTATGATTGACTATACAAAAGAGCTTGTAGATCAACACAAGATACCAAAGGATCAATTTGAGTTTCAAATGCTGTATGGTATTAGACCTGAAAAGCAATTAGATCTAGTGAAAGAAGGATATCGAATGCGTGTCTATGTACCGTTTGGGACAGATTGGTATGGATATTTTATGAGAAGAATGGCAGAAAGGCCTGCTAATGTAGCGTTTGTTTTGAAGGGGATTTTTAAACGCTAAGCGAAATAGCCACTGGAAAACTAAGAAGGGGCCTGCAACCTATGTCAGACCCCTTAGACTTACACTTTTACATATTGTCACTGCCCATATTATGCTGTTTGTATTGTTGATTTTGACTAGTGCGCTTACCGCCACCGGCCTTTTCGTTATTAGGACCAGCATTCCCTTTTACACTTGCAGCACTAACACCTGCTTTTGATGGAGATTTTTTTAAACGTGCCATGAAGTATCACCCCCTGCTAAATTAGGTTTTCCTAAGATGAATTTTATTATTTAGTAAAAAATATGATAAATCTATTGAACAAATTTTTAAAATCTTTTATATTATTATTAAAGGAGCTCATTCGTAAGGTTCATTTTTTTTGGGAGAAAAATGAATGAGTATTCATTCAAATAAGGGGGAAATGTAATGGTCCAGCGAATTAAGAGAGCTGCTGTGTTAGGTTCAGGAGTGATGGGCTCAGGAATTGCAGCACACTTAGCAAATATCGGCATCCCTGTCTTACTATTAGATATCGTGCCTCGTGAGGTAAATGACGATGAGGTAAAAAAAGGTTTAACATTACAAGATAAAGCTGTACGTAATCGTATCGCATCCACAGCTGTTCAAAAACTTTTAAAACAAAAGCCGGCACCACTTACGGTGAAGAGCAACCTCGAACTCATTAAGGTCGGTAACTTTGAGGATGATATGAATCAATTGTCAGAGGCTGATTGGATTATTGAAGTTGTTGTTGAAAATTTAGCTGTCAAACAACAAGTGTTTGCGCAGGTTGATGAACATAGAAAACAAGGAAGTATTATTAGTTCAAATACATCAGGTATTTCAGTAGAAGCAATGGCTGAAGGTCGTTCAGATGACTTTAGAAAGCATTTTTTAGGCACCCATTTCTTTAACCCACCGAGATATTTAAAGCTATTGGAAATCATTCCAACAAAAGATACTGACAAGGCTGTTTTATCGTTTATGAAAACATTTGGTGAAGATGTGTTAGGAAAAGGTGTTGTAGAAGCAAAGGACACGCCTAACTTTATTGCAAACCGAATTGGAACATATGGCTTACTAGTAACAGTCCAAGAAATGTTAAAAGGCGGTTATAGTGTCGGTGAGGTTGATTCTATTACCGGACCAATTATCGGTAGACCAAAAAGTGCTACTTTCCGAACACTTGATGTAGTAGGTTTGGACACATTTGCACACGTGGCGAAAAATGTACATGAGCAAGTGGATGGACAAGAAAAAGCAGTATTTGAACTTCCCGGCTTTTTAGAAAAAATGCTTGATAATAAATGGCTTGGCAGTAAAAGCGGTCAAGGATTTTATAAAAAAGAAGGAAAAACAATTCTAGAATTAAACCCTGAAACATTTGAATATGAAGAGAAAAAGAGATTGCAGGCAGCATCTGTAGAACTTGCAAAGCAGGCTAAAGGCTTACCAAATAAATTGAAAGCGCTTATTTATAGCGATGATCGAGCGGGTGCATTGTTAAGAAGCATCACCGTACCAACACTAGTTTATTCTGCCCAGCTACTAGGTGAAATTGCTGATGATATTGTCGCAATTGACCAAGCAATGAAATGGGGATTTGGCTGGGAGGCTGGTCCGTTTGAGCTGTGGGATGCAATTGGTGTAGAAAAATCAGTTGAATTAATGGAGCAGCAAGGTGTTCAAGTACCAAGTTGGGTAAAAGAAATGCTTGGAAAGGGCTTTGGAACATTCTACAGAGAAGAGAATGGGGTTCTTTTCTTCTATAACAATGGTGAGTATCGACAAGTAAGACAAAACCCTAAAGTGATTAATTTAAAGACACATAAACAAATAAATGGTGTTATTAAGAAAAATAGTGGTGCAAGCTTTATTGATTTAGGTAATGATGTTGCGTTGCTTGAGTTTCACTCACAAAGCAATGCAATTGGGTTAGATATTATCCAAATGATTAATTTTGCAGTTGATGAAGTTGAAAAGAACTACAAAGGACTTGTTATTGGAAATCAAGGTAAAAACTTCTGTGTTGGAGCAAATTTAGGAATGATTCTAATGGAAGCACAGGATGATAATATTTTTGAAATCGAAATGGTTGTTCATCAATTTCAACAGGCAATGATGAAGATAAAATATAGCAAAAAACCAGTGGTTGCTGCACCGTTTGGGATGACATTAGGTGGTGGAGCGGAGATATGCTTACCGGCAAGTAGCATTCAAGCATCAAGTGAAACATATATGGGATTAGTAGAAGTTGGGGTAGGACTGATTCCAGGCGGTGGCGGAAACAAAGAGCTTTATATAAAGCAATTAAGCAACATGCCTAAGGGAGCAGACTTTGATTTACAATCAGTTGCTAACAAAGTCTTTGAAACAATTGCCATGGCAAAAGTATCGACTTCTGCAGCAGAGGCAAGAAAAAATCAGTTCCTAAACAATCGTGACAACATCAGTGTGAATAGTGATCACTTATTATACGATGCAAAACAAAGAGTCATTGAGCTTTACGATAACGGATATCAACCACCTGTCCGCAACAAAGTACCTGTAGTGGGAGAAACGGGCTATGCGACTCTTTTACTCGGTGCCCAATCCATGCATCTTTCCGGATATATTTCAGATCATGATTTAAAAATCGCAAAGAAACTTGCCTATGTTATCGCAGGAGGTAAGGTTCCATTCGGTACAGAAGTAGATGAGCAATATTTGCTGGATTTAGAAAAACAAGCATTTTTAAGCTTAGTAGCTGAAGGGAAGTCACAGCAACGTATGCAGCATATGCTTTTAAAAGGCAAACCACTTAGAAACTAATACTGTAAGAAAGGGAGGTTAGTAGAATGAGAGAAGCAGTTATTGTGGCAGGTGCCAGAACACCTGTAGGAAGAGCGAAAAAAGGTACGTTAGCAAACATGCGACCTGATGATTTGGGAGCATTAGCTGTAAAGGAAACATTAAAAAGAGCAGGGGATTATGACGGGAATATTGATGATCTCATTATAGGCTGTGCAATGCCCGAAGCAGAGCAGGGATTAAATATGGCAAGAAACATTGGGGCTTTAGCCGGTCTCCCTTATACAGTTCCTGCGATCACAATAAATCGCTATTGCTCGTCCGGGTTACAAAGTATCGCCTATGGGGCTGAAAAAATTATGCTAGGTCATTCAGAAACAACCATTGCAGGTGGAGCTGAATCTATGAGCCTTGTTCCAATGATGGGGCATGTTGTCAGGCCAAATGCAAAGCTAGCTGAAGAAGCTCCAGAATATTATATGGGCATGGGACACACTGCTGAAGCTGTTGCCAAAAAATATGGTATCACACGTGAAGAGCAGGACGCTTTTGCAGTAAGAAGTCATCAAAGAGCAGCAAATGCAATTAAAGAAGGAAAGTTTGACGATGAAATTGTTCCTGTGGATGTACCAGTTCGAACAGTTGGACCTGATCATAAATTACATGAAAAGGTTGTTACATTCAATCAGGATGAAGGTGTTCGAGCGAATACAACTTCAGAAGTACTTGCTACATTAAAGCCGGCATTTTCTGTAAAAGGATCTGTAACAGCAGGTAACTCTTCACAAACAAGTGACGGAGCTGCAGCTGTTATGCTGATGGATCGGGAAAAAGCTCAATCTCTTGGCTACCAACCATTGGTGAAGTTTAGGTCATTTGCTGTTGCCGGAGTTCCTCCTGAAATTATGGGAATTGGTCCAGTTGCTGCTGTACCTTTAGCTTTAAAATACGCAGGCTTGGAGCTTTCAGATATTGGCTTATTTGAATTAAATGAAGCATTTGCTTCTCAATCCATTCAAGTTATTAGAGAGCTAGGACTTGACGAAGATAAAGTGAATGTAAACGGTGGAGCAATTGCACTTGGTCATCCACTTGGATGTTCTGGTGCAAAGTTAACTCTTTCATTAATCCATGAAATGAAAAGAAGAAATGAACAATTTGGTGTCGTAACAATGTGTATTGGTGGCGGAATGGGTGCTGCAGGGGTATTTGAATTATTGTAAGTATTAACGACAACAGATGAGCAATCGAAAAAAACGATTGTTTCAAGTTCTACTTTCTAAATAGCAGTTATTCAAATAAATGTTAATGGGGGAATTTTCATGTCAAAAGCAACAGATGCAGTGATTAAAGGTGGAAGCTTTTTAATTGAAGATGTTTCATATGATCGAGTTTTTACTCCTGAGGATTTTACAGATGAACACAAAATGATTGCAAAAACAACGGAGGATTTTGCGGTTAATGAAGTGCTTCCACATCTTGAAGATATTGAAAATCATGAATTTGATAAATCTATTAAGCTTTTAAAGCAAGCGGGGGAACTTGGTTTATTAGGGGCAGATGTACCTGAGGAGTATGGCGGATTTGGATTAGATAAAATCAGCTCTGCTTTAATTACTGAAAAGATTTCAAGAGCTGGAAGTTTCTCTTTATCTTTTGGTGCTCACGTAGGAATTGGTTCATTACCAATCGTGTTATTTGGTAATGAAGAACAAAAGAAAAAGTACTTACCAGGGCTTGCTTCTGGTGAAACACTTGCAGCTTATGCATTAACAGAGCCAAGCTCAGGGTCAGACGCACTTGGTGCTAAAACAACAGCTAGACTTAATGCAGAAGGCACTCACTATGTGTTAAACGGTGAAAAACAATGGATCACAAACTCCGGTTTTGCAGATGTTATTGTTGTTTATGCAAAGGTAGATGGTGAACATTTCTCAGCATTCATTGTAGAGAGAGATTTTCCAGGTGTTTCAACAGGTCCTGAAGAAAAGAAAATGGGAATAAAAGGATCTTCAACAAGAACAGTTATCCTAGAAGATGCTCTAGTGCCAAAAGAGAACTTATTAGGTGAGTTAGGTAAAGGACATGTGATTGCCTTTAATATCTTGAACATTGGTCGTTATAAGCTAGCAGTTGGAACAATTGGTGGAGCAAAGCGCTTAATAGATGTAGCTGTTCAATATGCGAACCAGCGTCAACAGTTCAAAACACCAATTTCAAGCTTCTCTCTTATTCAGGAAAAACTTGCAAATATGGCAGCGAAAACATATGCGATGGAAAGTTCAGTTTATCGCACCGTTGGTCTATTCGAAGACCGTATGAGTAGGTTAACTGATGAGGAAATTAAAAACGGAAAAAAAGTCGCAGAATCAATTGCTGAGTATGCTATTGAATGTTCATTAAATAAAGTATTTGGTTCTGAAACACTAGACTATGTCGTAGATGAGGCTGTTCAAATTCACGGTGGTTATGGATTCATGGCAGAATATGAAGTTGAGCGTGTTTATCGCGATTCTCGTATTAACCGTATTTTTGAAGGAACAAATGAGATCAACCGTCTACTAGTACCAGGAACCTATTTACGAAAAGCTATGAAAGGTGAACTACCTTTATTCCAAAAAGCGCAAAGTTTACAAGAAGAGCTGATGATGCTTATGCCTGAAGAGGTCGGAGAAGGGACACTAGAACAAGAAAAGTACTTATTAAAAAATGCAAAGAAAATCGGCATTTTAATTGCTGGTTTAGCAGCACAAAAGTACGGAAAAGAATTACAAAAAGAGCAAGAGGTTCTTGTAAATATTGCTGATATTGTAAGCAATGTATATGCGATGGAGTCAGCGATTTTACGTACTGAAAAAGCAATTGCTAAGAACGGTGAAGAGAAAAACAAACAAAAGCTTCTTTATACACAAGTATATTGCCAAGAAGCCTTCAATGAAATTGAAGCACATGCAAAAGAATCATTAATTGCGGTTGAGTCAGGTGATTCTCTACGAATGATGATGTCAGCATTACGTAAATTTACACGTCACACTCCAATTAATGTAATTGGCAAGAAAAGAGAGATTGCAGCAGCAATTATCGATAAAAATGCATATCTAGCTTAATTTTCAGGAGGCAATGATATCATTGCCTCCTTCAACCTGTTTTCAATCAATAAAGAGCAATGTTCAGTGCCTTCTAATTCTCAACCAAATAAGATAAAAGTTAAATTTGAGCCTTGAAATTTAATTATTTCTAATTAGGCGGGAATGATGATATATGATAAGATAGAGAAAAATATTCCTTAATTGGAAAGTTTGATTATTAGGAGCAAAGAGGTGAAAAACTTGGCACTGAATTTTTACTGGTATCCTAAATGTGGGACGTGTCGTAAAGCTAAAAAATGGCTTGAAGATCATAATGTAGAATTTAATGAAATACATATCGTTGAAAACCCACCAAATAAAGAAGAGCTAGAAAGCATTTACAAAAAAAGTGGACTAGAGCTTAAAAAATTCTTTAATACAAGTGGACAAAAATATCGTGAACTTGGGCTTAAAGATAAACTTGCATCAATGTCAGAGGATGAAATGCTTCAACTCTTAGCAAGTGAAGGAATGCTTATTAAACGTCCTCTTACAGTTGGTAATGAACATGCTACAGTTGGCTTTAAAGAAGAGCAATTTGGCGAAACTTGGAATAAATAGAAGTTAGTTATTGCATAGTTAACGGAAAACTGTTAAAACAAAGATGATTAAGCTGAAATTTGTAAATATTCCTGGAGGTATGAAGACATGAACACACCTAAAGAACTGCGTTATTCAGAAGAACATGAGTGGGTAAAAGTAGAAGGAGATAAGGTGCGTATCGGTATCACGGATTTTGCACAATCAGAGCTTGGGGATATCGTATTTGTTGAATTACCAGAAATTGGTGATGAACTTCAAGCGGACGAGCCATTTGGAAGCGTTGAGTCAGTAAAAACAGTATCTGAATTATATGCACCAATTAGTGGGAAAGTTGTAGAAATTAATGAAAATCTTGATGATAGTCCAGAATTCGTTAATGATTCACCTTACGAAAAAGCATGGATGATCGTCATTGAACCTGCAAACCCTGCTGACATTGAAAAGTTAATGACAGCTGAGCAATATGAGGAAATGACAAATCAAGACTAATTAGCATGATATCGTGAATTATGGACATTCTATAAGTAGATAAAGGAGGGTGTCCATATGACAATTCAAAAACAACAATTAGATATTACTGATCGAGTTGTAGGAAAATTTGGAGATGGGCAATTAAATCTTTATCTGGAAAAAGAAAGAATTGGCCAAATGGTCTCAGAAAATAATTATGACTTAAAAGCGGGATATGAATTCAATAATAACCGCTTTTACCAAGTTGCAGATGTTGTAACAGGACCAGACCAAAAATACGTCGATTGTGACTATGAAAATGGTTGGTGTTAATAAAGCAGCAGTGGAATCTCCACTGCTCTTTTTGAATTAAACCAGGTCGTTTCTTATCATGTTTTTCTAAGTAGCTGAATTTGAGATTTTTAATTTAAGTTGTTTCATAATGATTTTGTTTTTGAACACTATTTTTTAAAACGATAGTGGAATGGAGCGGAAGACACTTGACTCCTGCGGGTGTTGAGGAAAGGCTGAGACCCCGCAGGCAAAGCCGAGGAGGCTCAGCTTCCTCCCCGCGGAAAGCGAGTGTCTGGAGCGCAATGGAACGGACCAGTCTTACGAGTAAACGCAATTAACAACAAAGATAACAGCTATTTAGAAAAAACATAAAATAAAGGGAAACAACCTCGACAAATCGAATAGGTTATATATAAAGACTTTTACTTACATTAAAAATAGGTGATGGCTATGTCGTTAGTTGAGGTTGAAAAAGTATTAATTGTTGAAGGAAAATCAGATAAGAAAAAGGTTTTAAATGTAGTAACTGAACCAATAGAAATAATCTGTACAAATGGAACAATTAGCATAACAAAAATGGATGAGCTAATTGATGAATTATTCTTAAAGGAAGTTTATATATTAGTTGATTCAGATGATGCTGGTGAACGATTGAGAAAATTATTTAAACGAGAATTTCCTGAAGCCTCTCATCTATACATTGATCGGGCATATCGTGAAGTTGCAACAGCACCGGATCACCATGTAGCATCTGTTTTGCTAAGTGCAAATATAGATGTAAACGCAAAATTCCTTTAGAAGGGATATGGAGTTAGTTTTATGATTGAATGGAAAGAAAAGGAGCTCACCCTTCCTAAAAAGGGTATTCAAATTACGTACCTTTACACACCAATGTGTGGGACATGTCAAGTAGCGAAGAAAATGTTAACGGTCGTTGATGAAATGATCCCCACTTTGGACATTTACTCCGTAAATCTAAATTATTATCCTGAAGATGCGAAACGATTAGGAATTGAGAGTGTACCTTGCCTAATTATTACTGAGAACGGTGAAATGAAAGAAAAAGTATATGCTTTCCAATCTGTCACACATCTTTTTGACTTAATCAAACAATATGCCTGCTAATTTGACATATTTCTCGGGAAATAGACTGATTTTACGAAAGAAAAGCAGAAACTGTCGAGTTATTTATAGAGGATTCTTTCGACCTTCAATGAAGTTATATAAACATAACCTTGTTGAGATCGGGAGGATTCTTTTTATGTTTTTAACAACTTTTGTCTCAAGCTTGAATAAAGGAAATTTAATAACACCCATTCTTTTAAAACGAAAATTAATTGTAGAATTTCGTTCAACAGATAAAGGGAGTCATTTTTTAGAACTTTCATCAAGTGAATCAAAACTATTATCGATTCAACCAGTTCATGTTGATTTTGTTATAGAAGGAGAAGAATCAGACTTAGAAGAGGTTTTTCTTCATCCGATAAGTTTAAAGCAACTTATATCGTTTGGGAAATTATCAATAAAAGGCTCATATCGAGATTTTCTTAGGCTAGAGGCTTTAATTAAATTAATCTAAACTTAAAAATTCTTATATACTTCAAACACAACTTCTATTACCATTAAAGTAGTCTAGGAAAGAATACTACATCTTGTTATCACACCTATTAGTAGACATTAAGAATGTATAATAGGAGGAAGAAGATGAAAGAGAAACTTTATCGCCCAGAAACGGTAACCATTCATGGAGGGTTAAAGAAAGATTCAATGACAGGTGCAAGAGCTGTTCCAATTTATCAATCAAATGCTTATTTATTTGAAAATACCGAGCATGCGGCAAATTTATTTGGATTAAAGGAGCCTGGATATATTTATACAAGAATTCATAATCCAACTTCATCTGTCTTTGAAGAAAGAATTGCTGAACTGGAAGGTGGAATCGGAAGTTTAGCTGTAGCAAGTGGAATGGCAGCGATTACATTGTCAGTTTTAAACCTAGCTGGTTCTGGTGATGAAATCGTATCAGCCTCTACATTATATGGAGGTACATATAACTTATTTGCTAACACATTACCAAAGTACGGAATCAATACGGTTTTTGTTGATCCAAAGAATCCGGAAAATTTCCGATCTGCTATTACTCCGAAAACAAAAGCTATTTTTGCAGAGACAATTGGAAATCCAAGCTTAGATGTTCTTGATATCGAGGCAGTTGCTGAAATTGCTCATGAAGCTGGAATTCCATTGATTGTGGATAACACATTTGCCACACCGTATCTATGCAGACCTATCGATCATGGTGCCGACATTGTTGTTCATTCTGCAACAAAATGGTTGCTTGGGAATGGTACAACTCTTGGTGGAGTCATTGTAGATGGAGGTAAATTTGACTGGAATAGTCCAAAATTCCCTGGGTTTACAACTCCTGATCCTAGCTATCATGATTTAGTTTATGCTGAAGCATTAGGAGAACAAGCGTATATTATTAAAGCGAGAGTTCAGTTATTAAGAGATTTAGGCCCAGCTATTAGCCCATACAATGCCTTTCAATTTAATCTTGGTCTAGAAACCCTTCATGTCCGTATGAAGGAACATGTATCAAATGCAAGGAAAATGGTGCAATATTTAGAAAGTCACCCAGCTGTTGAGTGGGTTCTATACCCTGAAAATAGCCAACACCCTGCGAAGGACTTAGCTGCTAAATACTTACCTAAGGGTGCTGGTTCTGTAGTAGTATTCGGTATCAAGGGCGGAAGAGAGGCTGGTGCAGCTCTTATTAACAACGTTGAACTTTGGTCACATGTAGCAAATGTTGGAGATGCGAAAAGCTTAATCATTCATCCTGCGAGTACAACTCATCAACAACTAGGCGTTGAAGATTTAAAGAAATCTGGTGTAACAGAAGATTTGATCCGCTTATCAGTAGGAATTGAACATATAGAGGATTTAATAGAAGATTTAGATCAAGCTATTTTTGAAGCAACAGGTGTAAAAGGAATGGAGAAAGTAAATTCTTAATTAATGAAATATTCTAATAATATTATTTATTGTATAATATTGAAAGGGGTTGCAGATAAATGCAACCCTTTTCATATTTGAAATGTAAAATCACAGTGAAAAAAGTAAGCTATTTTAAGAAAATAAATAATTGACATTGATTTTCAACACATGATACAATCACAATCGTACTTAAAAAGACAATCAAATATTTAACTCTTATCAAGAGAGGTGGAGGGAAGTGCCCGATGAAGCCCGGCAACCATCAGTTCATTCTGAAATGGTGCCAATTCACACAAAGCAGATGCTTTGAGAGATGAGAGAAAGGTATTCAAGCGCCTTTCTGCTCATTTTGCAGGAAGGTTTTTTATATGTAAAAAAATGAACGGTAGAAATAGTAAAGGAATAAAGGAAGAAGGTGACAAAATGATAACATTATCAAATGTTAATAAAGTTTATAAAACAAAGAGCGGCTCTGTTCAAGCTGTTAACAATGTAAACCTTGAAATTAAAAAAGGTGAAATATTCGGAGTTATAGGATATAGTGGAGCCGGAAAAAGTTCATTGATCCGTTTGTTAAATGGACTAGAAAAACCAACTAGTGGGGAAGTCGTTGTGGCAGGTAGTCAGATTGGCTCAATTTCTGGTACAAAGTTGCGTAAAGCACGCTTAGAAATAAGCATGATCTTTCAACACTTTAACTTATTGTGGTCAAGAACAGTGAGAGAGAATATTGCATTTCCTTTAGAAATTGCAGGAGTAAGTAAAGCGAAACGACTTAAACGTGTTGATGAGCTTATTAAGCTGGTTGGACTGGAAGGAAGAGAGAATGCATACCCTTCTCAACTTAGTGGTGGTCAAAAACAACGTGTTGGGATTGCCAGAGCGTTAGCGAATAATCCCAAGGTTTTATTATGTGATGAAGCTACATCAGCACTTGATCCCCAAACAACAGATTCAATTCTAGACCTGCTTGTTGATATTAATAAACGACTAGGCTTAACAATCGTATTAATTACACATGAAATGCATGTCATTCGTAAAATTTGTCATCGAGTAGCTGTTATGGAAAATGGTGAAGTGGTTGAACAAGGAAATGTATTGGATGTTTTCAGAAACCCTCAGAAACCTATAACAAAAACGTTCGTTAAACAAATCTCAGAGCCGGATGATACGAAGGAAGCAATTGACCTACTACTAGAAAATTATCGTTCTGGAAAAGTACTTCAGCTAACATTTGTTGGTGAAGGTACAGAAAGACCATTGATTAGCAATATTATTAGGAAATTTAATATTGAAGTGAATATTGTACAAGGTAAAATTTCACAAACGCAAAATGGCTCTTATGGTTCATTATTTTTGCATATAGATGGAGATCTTGATGAAATTAACCGTGCAGTTGCTTATATTGGAGAACAACAAGTAGAAGTGGAGGTGCTGGCGAATGCTTAATCAGTTTCTTCCAAATGTAAAATGGGAAAAAGTATGGGAGGCAACTTATGAAACAACTTACATGACAGGAGTTTCGGTTGTCGTCACTTTTTTCTTAGGAATTATACTTGGTTTACTTTTATTCTTAACTTCAAAAGGCAATATCTGGGGTAACAGTATACTTAATACAATTTTATCTGGAATCGTAAATATATTTCGGTCAATTCCGTTTATTATCCTTGTTATTTTACTCTTACCCTTCACTAAAGTTGTAGTTGGGTCAATTCTGGGAGAAAATGCTGCTTTACCCGCACTAATTATTGGATCCGCTCCATTTTACGCAAGGATGGTTGAGCTTGCTTTAAGGGAAGTTGACAAAGGTGTTATTGAAGCAGCTAAATCGATGGGAGCAAAAACGTCGACAATTATGTTGAGAGTACTATTACCGGAATCTTTACCAGCTTTGGTTTCAGGGATTACAGTTACTGCAATCGCATTGGTTGGTTATACAGCTATGGCCGGAGTAGTAGGTGCTGGAGGTCTTGGTGACCTTGCTTATCGAGAAGGATTCCAGCGTAATAATTTTGAAGTAACCATTGTAGCAACCATTTTTATCTTAATTATTGTGTTTATTATCCAATTTATTGGAGATATATTAGTTAAAGCTATCGATAAACGTTAGGAGGAAAAAATGATGAAAAAATATCTTTTATCACTAGTATTAACAATTTTCGCTATTCTACTTGTTGCATGTGGCGGAGGCGAAAATGAAACAACTCAAGAAGAAAACACAGGGACTGAGCAAGAAACGAAAGTACTAAAAGTTGGAGCGACAACTGTTCCTCATGCAGAAATTTTAGAAGAAGCAAAACCACTGTTAGCAGACAAAGGTATTGAATTAGACATCGAAGAGTTTTCAGATTATCCATTAATTAACCCAGCGCTTGCTGAAGGTGACCTGGATGCAAACTACTTCCAGCATGTTCCATATTTAGACAATGCAATTAAAGAAAATGATTTTGATCTTGCAAATGTTGGAGCAATTCATATTGAGCCTTTTGGTATTTACTCAAAAGAATACAAAACACTTGAAGAGTTACCTGAAGGTGCAAAAATTATCATGAGTAACAACGTTGCAGAAATGGGACGCGTGTTAGCACTACTTGAAGAAAAAGGTCTAATTAAATTAAATCCAGATGTTGATAAAATTAATGCAACAAAAGATGATATCGTTGAAAATGCTAAAAACCTAGAAATTGATGATAGTGTTGCACCAGAAATGTTGGCAAGTGCTTATGAAAATAACGAAGGTGATGCAGTTATTATCAATGGTAACTACGCACTTGCAGCAGGATTAAATCCAGCAGAAGATGCTGTAGCTCTAGAAGCTGGTGAAAATAACCCTTATGCAAACATCATTGTTGTTCGTAGTGAGGATAAAGACAAGGAAGAGATTAAGACTCTTGTAGAAGTATTAAAATCTCAAGAAATTAAGGATTTTATTAATACAAAATACCCAGGTTCAGTACTGCCTGTAAATGACTAATTTAAGAAATCCTTTAAGAGATCTGTAAACACAGGTCTCTTTTTTTATTGGATTCTTCAGTCACCAAGTTTGTATACAATGGTTTGAAAAATACATACTATTACTGATTGATTAAGTTATGAATGGAGTTGTTATTGAAAATGGAATATCATGAGCCTAGAAATTCTACGGAAGCTGCTTTACATGAATATAAAAGTGGATTAGGTACTTTCACACAAAAGATGCCGGAGATTGCACGCCATTATAATGCTTTTACTGAAGCTTGTTTTGCTGAAGGGACACTATCAAAAAAAGAAAAACATTTAATTGCATTAGGAATTGCAGTGAATACCCAAGATGAATACTGCATTATCTACCATGCAAAAGGATGCTTGGACAACGGTGCTAGTGAAGAAGAAATTTTAGAAACTGTTGGTGTTACAGCTGCATTTGGTGGTGGAGCAGCAATGAGCCAAGCTGTTACATTAGTTCAAGAATGTATAACAGAGTTAAACCAACTAAAACAATAAATCGAGTAATATAGAGTATTTTTGAGGGAAATTACAAAAATAGTTGGTTATTTTTACAGAATGAATCAATTTCAAATATTACGGTTTGTGAGATTATCTTACGAACTTTGAGTTGTTTGAATATTCTTGATAAGCTTTATATGTAAAATAAAGCTGAAAGGATTGATTCATTATTCACTCGAATCAAGAGTCAATTGATCTCAATTACACAACTGAAATGGAAAAGGCGATGCATCATTCTCATGGTATAGGGTACGCTGAATATGCTAGTAAGCATGATAAACGTATGGATGTTGAAAAGAGCCGTGAAGAAGATTATCGTAAAAGTCAGTTGATTTATGCTGATGTTGAAAGAAAAATGAAAAAGTAAAGCCTATAGATGGAAGAACCAGAATAACTGGTTCTTCTTTTTTAATGGAAAGACATTAGGGAGGAAAAAGCGTGTTTACTCCAAATTCACATACTTAACCCTCTAATTTCCTTCATCACAAAGAGAATGTTTTTTCTTAAAAGGTGAAAAATAAACTAGGGTCTCAAGGTAGATTCACAGAGCAATGTGTTATATAGTAGAAACTGTCTAATTTCTCTATTTACATAAATTTTTTAATGTGAATTTATCAAAGTTAGGATAGATATTTTAATGTCAAAATTCGACTCTATTCCTTAAAGGTTGTGTTCACTTTTCATTTGTTATAATATTAGAATGAGAATAAAATGAGAATTAGTAAACTTTATATATTATTGGAGGTATCATTATGGCAGGCTCTACATTAATCATTAAGGATTTACACGTAGAAATTGATGGGAAAGAAATTCTAAAAGGTGTAAATCTTGAAATAAAAGGCGGAGAGTTCCATGCAATCATGGGGCCAAACGGGACAGGTAAATCTACTTTATCTTCAGCAATCATGGGGCACCCAAAGTATGAGGTAACACAAGGTAGCATTACATTAGATGGGGAAGATGTATTAGAAATGGAAGTAGACGAGCGTGCTCGTGCAGGTCTATTTTTAGCTATGCAATATCCAAGTGAAATCAGTGGGGTAACAAACGCGGATTTCTTACGTTCTTCTATTAACGCCCGCAGAGAAGAAGGCGATGAAATCTCTTTAATGAAATTCATTCGTAAAATGGATGCAAACATGGATGAGCTTGAAATGGATCAAGATATGGCACAACGTTATTTAAATGAAGGTTTCTCCGGCGGAGAGAAAAAACGTAATGAAATCCTTCAATTAATGATGATTGAACCAAAAATTGCTATTCTAGATGAAATTGACTCTGGTCTAGATATTGATGCATTAAAAATTGTTGCAAAAGGAATCAACAAAATGCGTAGTGAAGAGTTCGGTTGCTTAATGATTACTCACTACCAACGTTTATTAAACTACATCACTCCAGATAAAGTACATGTAATGATGCAAGGACGTGTTGTTAAATCAGGTGGCCCTGAGCTAGCTCAACGTTTAGAAGCAGAAGGCTATGACTGGATTAAACAAGAATTAGGTATTGAAGACGAAACTGTTGGGCAAGAAGCATAATAGTAAGGGGGACTAAGACGATGGAAACATTAACGATCAATCAGGATTATGTCTCAAGCTATTCAAAACAGCTTGGTGAGCCGGATTGGCTTACAGATCTTCGCTTACAAGCTTTTGCCAAGCTAGAGGATCTTCCTATGCCTAAACCGGATAAAACAAAAATCGATAAATGGAATTTTACAAATTTTAAAGAACATACTGTTGAGAGTGCAAAATTAGACTCATTAAATGACTTACATGAAGATGTGAAATCATTAATTGACCTTGAGTCTACAACTAAAAACTTATATGTTCAAGTTAACAATACAGCTGCATATACTTCATTATCTTCTGAATTAAAAGATAAAGGTGTCATCCTAACAGATATCCATACTGCAGCAAAAGAGCATTCTGACTTGCTACAAAAATACTTTATGACGGACGGGGTGAAGGTTGACGAGCACCGCTTAACTGCTTTACATGCAGCTCTTCATAACGGTGGGGTATTTGTTTATGTCCCAAAAAATGTAGAAGTAGCAGAACCAATTCAGTCAGTATTTGTTCATGACAACCCTAATACAACATTATTCAACCACGTAATTGTTGTAGCTGATGATAATAGCTCAGTAACTTATGTAGAAAACTATATTTCTACTGTTCAAAATGTAGAGGGTGTGTTTAACATCATCTCAGAAGTATTTGCTAATACAAATGCTCGTGTAACATACGGTGCAGTTGATACTCTTGCAGAAGGAGTAACAACTTATGTAAACCGCCGTGGGGTTGCTGGTCGTGACTCACGTATTGAATGGGCATTAGGTTTAATGAATGATGGCAATACAATTTCTGAAAATGTTACAAACTTAATGGGCGACGGCTCATTTGGAGATACAAAAACAGTTGTAGTAGGTCGTGGAGAGCAAAAGCAAAACTTCACAACGAAGGTTGTACACTTTGGTAAACACTCAGAAGGGTATATCTTAAAACATGGAGTTATGAAGGATAGTGCATCTTCTATTTTCAATGGTATTGGTAAAATCGAGCACGGTGCTTCAAAGTCAAACGCAGAACAAGAATCTCGTGTTCTTATGTTAAGTGAAAAAGCACGTGGTGATGCAAACCCAATTCTATTAATTGATGAAGATGATGTAACGGCAGGTCACGCTGCTTCTGTTGGACGTGTTGATCCAATTCAATTATATTATTTAATGAGCCGCGGTATTCCTAAAGTAGAAGCTGAGCGTCTTGTTATCCATGGCTTCTTAGCACCTGTTGTTAAAGAACTACCTATTGAAGGTGTTAAAAAGCAGTTAGTTGAGGTTATTGAAAGGAAAGTTAAATAATGAATATCTCTGATATTCGTCAGCACTTTCCGATTTTGGACCAACAAGTAAACGGGAAAGACCTCGTTTACTTGGATAGTGGTGCAACTTCTCAGAAACCACTATCCGTTATAGATGCTCTTTCCACATATTACAAAGAATATAATTCTAATGTTCACCGTGGTGTGCACACATTGGGTACAAGAGCAACTGACGGTTATGAAGGAGCTCGTGAGAAGGTAAGAAGATTTATTGGAGCAAAATCGATCCAGGAAATCATCTTTACTAGAGGTGCTACTACTGCTTTAAATATTGTTGCTCAGAGCTATGGGCTTACCAATGTAAAAGAAGGTGATGAAATTGTCATCACTTATATGGAGCATCATGCGAATGTGATTCCTTGGCAACAGGTAGCGAAAATAACTGGTGCCACTTTAAAATATATTCCATTACAAGAAGATGGTACAATCGACTTGAAGGATGTTGAAGAAACAATAACACCAAATACGAAAATTGTATCAGTTATGCATGTATCAAACGTACTTGGAACGATTAATCCGATAAAAGAAATCACAGAGGTTGCTCATAAGCATGGAGCTGTGATGGTTGTAGATGGTTGTCAAAGTGCTCCACATATGAAAGTAGATGTCCGAGATTTAGATTGTGATTTCTTTGCATTCTCGGCTCACAAAATGTGTGGCCCAACAGGTATCGGTGTGTTATACGGTAAGAAAGCACTCCTTGAGAAGATGGAACCTGTTGAATTCGGTGGTGAAATGATTGACTTTGTAGGATTACACGAGTCAACATGGAAGGAGCTTCCGTGGAAATTTGAAGCTGGAACTCCTATCATTGCTGGGGCAATTGGTCTTGGCGAAGCAATTGATTTCTTGGAGAAGGTCGGTCTAGACAATATAGAATCCCATGATCGTAAGCTAACTAAATATGCTTATGAACAGCTTAGTCAAGTTGATGGTTTAACTATATACGGTCCTAGTCCAGAGAAACGTACTGGGTTAGTAACATTTAATATAGAAGATGTGCATCCACATGATGTTGCAACAGTTTTAGATGCTGAGGGAATTGCTGTTCGTGCAGGTCATCATTGTGCGCAGCCTTTAATGAAATGGCTGAAGGTTTCCGCAACAGCAAGAGCTAGTTTTTACCTGTACAACACGGAACAAGAAGTTGATAAGCTTGTTGCAGGTATTAAAAAGACAAAGGAGTACTTCAGTAATGTCTAATCATGTAAATCTTGATACTCTTTATCGTCAGGTTATTATGGATCATTATAAAAACCCGAGAAATAAAGGGATCCTTGACAACAGTCTTACAATTGATATGAATAATCCAACTTGTGGAGATCGTATCCGTTTAACACTTGATGTACGAGATGATGTTGTTAAGGATGCAAAATTTGAAGGAGAAGGCTGCTCGATTTCAATGTCTTCTGCATCAATGATGACTCAGGCGATTAAAGGTAAAAAATTAGAAGAAGCATTAAAGCTATCAGAAATCTTTTCGAATATGATGTTAGGAAAAGAATATGATGATGATATCGACTTAGGTGATATTGAAGCATTACAGGGAGTGGCAAAATTCCCTGCACGTATAAAATGTGCGACATTAGCTTGGAAGGCTATGGAAAAGGGCGTGAAAGAAGGCAACGAATAGGTTGCTTACGCCATAAATCTAATTTGATTGGAGTGAATGTAGATGGCAAAAAAGGCACCTGAAATCGGCGATTATAAATATGGTTTTGCTGACAAGGATGTTTCCATCTTCCGTTCTAAACGAGGATTAACGAAAGAGATTGTTGAAGAAATCTCTCGTATGAAAGATGAACCACAATGGATGCTTGATTTCCGTTTGAAATCATTGGAGCATTTTTACAATATGCCAATGCCACAATGGGGTGGGGATATGGCCTCATTAAATTTCGATGAAATTACGTATTATGTAAAACCTTCTGAGAAATCAGAACGCTCATGGGATGAGGTTCCTGAAGAAATTAAAGCTACATTTGATAAATTAGGGATCCCTGAAGCAGAGCAAAAATATTTAGCTGGTGTATCAGCTCAATATGAATCAGAGGTTGTTTACCATAACATGAAAGAAGACCTTGAAGACCTTGGTATTGTCTTCAAAGATACGGATACAGCTTTAAAAGAGAACGAAGATATTTTCCGTGAGCATTTTGGAAAAGTAATTCCTCCAGCAGATAATAAGTTCTCTGCTTTAAACTCTGCTGTATGGTCTGGTGGATCATTCATTTATGTACCAAAAGGTGTTAAAGTTGATACTCCATTACAAGCATACTTCCGTATTAACTCTGAAAACATGGGACAATTTGAGCGTACATTAATCATCGTTGATGAAGGCGCACATGTACACTATGTTGAGGGTTGTACAGCTCCAGTTTATACAACGAACTCACTTCACAGTGCAGTTGTTGAGATCATTGTTAAAGACGGTGGCTACTGCCGTTATACAACAATTCAAAACTGGGCAAATAACGTGTTTAACCTTGTAACAAAGCGTGCAGTTTGTGATGCGAATGCAACGATGGAATGGATCGATGGTAACATTGGTTCAAAATTAACTATGAAATACCCAGCTGTTATCCTTCGTGGTGAAGGAGCACGTGGTATGACACTTTCTATTGCCTTAGCAGGTAAAGGTCAACACCAGGATGCAGGTGCAAAAATGATTCACCTTGCGCCAAACACATCATCTACGATTGTTTCCAAATCCATTTCAAAGCAAGGTGGTAAAGTAACATATCGTGGTATTGTACACTTTGGACGTAAAGCTGAAGGGGCAAGATCAAACATTGAGTGTGATACACTCATCATGGATAATCAATCAACATCTGATACAATTCCATACAATGAAATTCTTAACGATAATATTTCTCTTGAACACGAAGCGAAAGTTTCAAAAGTATCTGAAGAGCAATTATTCTATCTAATGAGTCGTGGTATTTCAGAAGAAGAAGCAACAGAAATGATCGTAATGGGCTTTATCGAGCCATTCACAAAAGAACTTCCAATGGAATATGCAGTAGAAATGAACCGTCTGATCAAGTTCGAAATGGAAGGTTCTATCGGTTAATAACTTTCATATAAAAGGACTGACAATTGTCAGTCCTTTTTAGTACGTAAAGAATACGTGTGAAACAACCATTTGTGTTATATTTGGGTAATATGTCGTTAGAACTCTGTTAAGGTTTATGGAAAGAACAAAGAGTCGTATAATTAAGGTAAAGCCGTTAATTAAAAAAAGGATGATTTTGATTGACAAGCATTCAAATAGGGTTAACTGGATGGGGAGATCATGATTCCCTTTACACTAGTTTGAATACAACGAATAAATTACAAGAATATGCTGCACATTTTCCAACGGTTGAAATTGATTCATGTTTTTATGCTGTCCAGCCGGAACGTAATATGGAAAAGTGGGTAAAAGATACACCAAAGGGGTTTCAGTTTATAGCAAAAGCTTATCAAGGAATGACAGGACATCTTCGCGGAGAAATTCCCTTTGATAACAAATCTGATATGTTTTCAGCATACATAAAATCGATTCAACCATTAAAAAATGCAAATAAATTAGCTATGGTATTATTCCAATTTCCCCCTTGGTTTTCATGTAACAAAGAAAATGTAGCATACTTAAAATGGTGCAGAGAAAAAATGGGAGATACAGAGGTTGCATTAGAATTTCGCAACCGCTCGTGGTTTTCTTCTAGTTATTATGATAAAACCTTACAGTTTATGGAGGATGAGAAATGGATTCATAGTATTGTGGACGAACCTCAGGCTGGTGAAAGATCGATTCCCACCGTTCTAAAACCAACTACTCCTCATAAAACACTTATCCGTCTCCATGGAAGAAATGTATATGGATGGAATAAGCCGGCTAATGGAGATAATTGGCGAGATGTTCGATATTTGTATCGATATAATGAAGAAGAGTTATTAGAGTGGAAAGAACATTTAGCTAAGATTCAGCAAAGAACAGAAACAACCTTTATGCTCTTTAATAACAACTCAGGTGGAGATGCCGCAGATAATGCGAAGATGATGATAAATCTACTAAATCTTCACTATACGGGATTAGCTGAAAAACAATTAAGTTTGTTTCAAGATCATGAGGGGATGTAATAAGTGTGGAGTTTAAGTAAGGAGAGAGGAACATGTTAGAAACCGTTCACCTTTATCATACTAATGATTTACATAGTCATTTTGAAAATTGGCCGGCAATCGTTCAATTTCTTAAAGACAAAAAAGCATGGCATGATCAACAAAATGAGCAAATGATTTTATTGGATATTGGAGATCATTCAGATCGGTTTCATCCAATAACTGAAGCAACAAAGGGAAAAGCAAATGTTTCACTGTTAAATCAGTTAAATTATGACGCAGTGACAATTGGAAATAATGAAGGAATTACTTTTTCACATGAAGATCTTGATTCTTTATATGAACATGCAACATTTCCGGTGATCCTATCAAATTTATATACAGAATTGGGAGAACGGCCTAATTGGGTTGTTCCTTATCATATCATTACACTTAACAGTGGTACGAGGATTGCTTTGCTTGGTGTTACGGTTTTCTATGAAAAGTTTTATGAATTACTTGGATGGAAAATAAAAGATCCTTTTCAAAGTTTGTTGGAGACTGTTGAACAAGTAAAGGAACAATGTGATGTGATTGTACTTTTGTCTCATTTGGGAATAAGTGATGACGAAATTATAGCCAAAGAGTTTCCTGATATTGATGTTATTATTGGAGGCCACACCCATCATGTTCTCAAGGAAGGAATGGAACTTCATAATACCCTCATTGCAGGTGCAGGAAAATATGGTCAATATGTAGGACATATTTCTTTATCTTTTCATCTTGATAATAAAAAGCTCCATTCTTATAAAGCTTCTCTATTTCCAATGGAGGATCAGAAAATAGTTTGTGATGAAACAGAGTTATTGTTACAAGAATCTTCAATACAAGCTGATAATACTCTTTCGGAGGTAATTGGTGTTTCAAAAAATGGTCTTACCTTAGATTGGTACCAAGAATCTGAGTTCCCAAAACTCCTTGTTCAATCTATAAAGGAGTGGTGTAATGGAGAGGTTGCAATGGTGAATTCAGGTATTCTTTTAGAGCCTTTAAAAAAAGGAGCAGTCACAAGAAAAGATCTTCATCGTATTTGTCCTCATCCGATCAATCCGTGTAAAGTTTATTTAAAAGGTGATGTTCTTAAAGAAGTTATTGTTCAATCGAGAGATGAGAAGATGGAACATTTAAAGCTAAAAGGTCTTGGCTTTAGAGGAAAAGTAATGGGGCGAATGGTTTTTGACGGGATTGAAGTAAACATGGAAACGTTAGATGATGGCAAAGATCATGTAACAGAAATATTTATTAATGGTAAACCTATTTCACATGAACGGATTTATGCTGTAGCGACGATTGATATGTTTACTCTTGGTCCTCTATATCCTGAAATCAGTCATGCCGAGAAGAAGGTGTTTTTTATGCCTGAGTTGTTGAGAGATTTATTAGCATGGAAGTTAGGTGAAAAATCTAAAATTGAATAGGCGCATATCTACACGTATCCTTTCTTTATTCATAAAGATATATCAAGAAAGGAGTGTAGATACACAATGGTTACAATGACTCCAGTTGTTATAGAAGGAAAGCAGTTCACAGCGATTACAGTTGCGTTGCCTAAAACAAATTTTATGGCAGTTACAAACGATAAAGGATATATCATGTGCGGAGCACTTGATGTTGCATTATTAAACGAAAAGCTTAAAGACCGAGGGATTATTGCTGGTCGTGCTGTTGGTGTCCGTACAATCGATCAATTACTTGAAGCGCCACTGGAATCTGTCACATATGAAGCAGAAAAACTGGGAATCACTGTGGGAACAACAGGAAAAGATGCATTACTTAAAATGGCTTAAGTAAGAAGCAAGCCTGTATTTTCCTAAAACAATAAAAAGTTTAGAATGAATAAAAAAGTAAGCGTACATCCCTCCTGTCATGCATAAACATAGCTTGTAAAGGAGGGATTTGTTTTGGCTAAGTTTCGCGGTCGACGCCCGCGCAAAGGGCCTTTACCTTTTCGATATGTACTGTTGCTAACACTTGTTATATTTACAATTCTGACTGCTAGTAGTTTTTGGTATGTAGATAGTAAAGTAGAACCTGCTATTATGGACATCGCTAAGCTCGAAGCTTCTTCAGTTGCAACAACCATTATCCATGAAGCTGTAAAAGAAGAGACAGAAAAGGACCAAGAAAACCTTGTTATAATAGATAAGGATAACAACGGCAATACAAATACAATCCGATTTAATTCAGCAGTTGTTCGAGCAGAATTAGACCGAATAACTGATAACATCACAAGGAAATTAACCGAAATTGAAAAAGGGAATTTTCATACAACAGACAATCAGGAAATGGAATTAGATGATGGAATTGTTTATTCGATTCCTTTAGGACAAATAACGGATAATGCGATTTTAAGTACAATAGGTCCAGATATTCCAGTTCGTTTTTACTTAATAGGTGATGTACATACCGATATTAAAAGAACGTTAAAGGAATATGGAATTAACAGTGCGGTTCATGAAATTTCTGTTATTGTTGAAGTAACAGTACAGGTCGTTATCCCGTTCTCAACAAAGCCTGTTACGATTACAAATACAATTCCTATTGTTGACATTGCAGCTCACGGTGATGTACCGCAGTATTATAATAATGGAAGCGGAGAAAATGCACCTGCCATTGAATTACCAGCAGTTCCATAGTTGTCATTTGACTACTATTTTGCTAAACTATTGAAAGTTAATTAAATATTGACCGACATCACCTTATCTCATGATGAGGTAGAGGCGCAGAAACCAAGAGTACAGTATGTGAGAATGACAACGATGATCATATTGAAAAGGGGTTTTTGCCGAAGTGAATGTTAGCTAGTCAGGCTGCATTTGCTGGTATTACGTTGAATAAAGGTAATACTGTCATTATAGAAAACTATAATGGAGGGCTACTGATCGAGATGGAGGATAACATAACATTATTCAAATAAGAGTAATGATAGTTATTTTCTATCGTTACTCTTTTTCTATGCACTTTTTTAGGGTGCATTGTTCCTTACAATCAGTATAAGCCCTTCCAATAATAAAAACAGGGAGGCATTTTACATCATGTCAGGCACTATTTTTTCAATTATTCCCCCGATAATCGCCATCTTAATGGTTATCTTAACAAGGAGAGTTTTGTTATCTCTAGGCGTGGGGATTGTATCAGCAGCGTTATTACTAAAGGATTTTTCAATCGCAGATTCCGGGATGGTCATAATAAATGCTGTTAAAGGTATTTTCATTTCTGAAGGTGAATTAAACACTTGGAATGTTTATATCATATTATTCTTGTTAATCTTAGGAATTGTTACAGCACTTATTTCTATCTCAGGCGGGAGTCGTGCTTTTGGTGAGTGGGCAGAAAAGCGTGTAAAAACTCGAACAGGAGCTCAATTTACAGCAGCAATATTAGGAATACTCATTTTCATTGATGATTATTTTAATGCACTTGCCGTTGGACAAGTTAGTCGTCCGATTACTGATCGTCAAAAGGTTTCACGGGCTAAACTTGCTTATATTATTGATTCAACATCAGCACCAGTTTGTGTTGTTTCACCAATTTCAAGCTGGGGAGCATATATCATTGCATCATTGCAATGATTGCGACAATTTTAACTACTCATGGTGTTACTGAGTTTACACCGCTTGGCGCATTTATGACAATGATTCCGATGAACTACTATGTTTTTGCTGCATTGGTTCTTGTGTTTGCAGTAGCTTATTTCAATATTAATATTGGCAGCATGAAAGTTCATGAAGATCGTGCGATTCAAACTGGACAAGTAGTTGATCCTTCCAAAGAAGCATTGGGTGAAATTAAAGAAGATTTACCAACAAGTGATAAAGGCACGATTGGTAACCTTGTTTGGCCTATTCTTTCTTTAATTATTGGTACAGTGGCATCGATGCTTTATACGGGTTATTCAGCAATTGAAGACAAATCAGCTGTAGATATTTTTGCAATCTTTGAAAATACAGATGTTTCAGCATCGCTATTATATGGCGGACTATTTGGACTAGCAATCACCATCATATTATTTTTTAGTAGAGGAATTAATGGACGTTATTTGCCCCTTGCAATCATTGAAGGTGTTAAATCAATGCTACCAGCTATCTACATCCTATTATTTGCGTGGGTTATTGTAGATTTGATCGGTCAATTAAGTACAGGGGAATATTTAGCGGGAATTGTTGAAAAATCTAACCTTAACTTATCGTATCTTCCAGTCGTAATGTTTATATTGGCAGCATTCATTGCGTTTGCAACTGGTACTTCTTGGGGAACTTTTGGAATCATGTTACCAATTGCAGGTGAAATTACAGCAGCTACTGATATTAACATGTTGCTTGCGGCTATGGCAGCAGTTCTTGCAGGTTCTGTATTAGGTGATCATTGTTCACCAATTTCTGATACGACAATACTATCCTCTACAGGAGCAGGAAGTCATCACATTGATCACGTATTGACTCAGTTACCTTACGCCTTAATTGGTGGAGGCGTTGCTACAATCGGTTATCTTGTTTTAGGTTTTACGGGTAGTAGTTTAGTTGGTTTACTTACAATATCTATCTTATTAGTAGGGTTTATTTTCATTTTTGCAAAAAGAGCAAAAGCAGTATAAAAAGGAAGGCGATTCGCCTTTCTTTTTTTTTCCATTTCTTTGTAATGTTATTCCATGAATAGTAATATCTATTTTTTATTAATATAAGGTAGGGTCGAAAGATACTGAATATTTAGAAGTTAAAAAATATTTATGGTGACTATTTCATTTTACAACTTTTAAGAATTAAAGAGTTAAAGGGAAAATCTGTCTTTGTTTGAAAATGTATAAAGTATTTCCATATTCTATTTAATAGAGTCTAAAATTTCTGAAAATATCATCTTAAAATAGTATTTTTTAAAAATTTTTTATAGACATAGGCATAATGTCCGATTATACTATGTATAGATTATAATAAATAATCAGAAAATTATATAATTTCTAATTGTTTCCACATTTAAGTGAGAGATGAGAAGAGGAGGAAAATATTATGGAAAATCGCCCACAGTGGGGGACAAGGGCTGGCTTTATTCTAGCAGCTGTTGGTTCTGCAGTAGGTTTAGGAAATATCTGGAGATTTCCGGCAACAGCATATGAAAATGGAGGAGGAGCATTTTTCTTACCATATCTATTTGCTTTGTTAACAGCTGGTATCCCATTACTAGTAATGGAGTTTACACTAGGACATAAATATCGTGGATCTGCTCCTACAACTTTCGGTAAAGTTGGTAAGGGAAGTTCATGGTTGGGCTGGTGGCAGGTTGCTATCGCATTTGTTATTTCATGTTACTATCCAGTTATTATCGCTTGGGCTTCATCTTATTCTGTTTTTGCATTTAACCAAAATTGGGGTACTGATACAGAAGGATTCTTATTCGGTGAGTACCTACAACTAGCAGAAAAGCCTGGTCAATTTGGTGGGCTAGTACCAGGGGTTTTAATTCCACTTATCTTAGTTTGGATTGTTACTTTAGGCGTTTTATTTGCGGGTGTTAAAAAAGGTATTGAAGCAGCTAATAAAGTATTTATTCCAGTTTTAGTTATTATGTTTACTATTATCGTTATTCGCGCTTTAACACTTGATGGAGCTGCTCAAGGATTAGATGCGTTCTTCAAACCAGATTGGAGTAAAATTCTAGATGGTAAAGTATGGGTTGCGGCTTACGGACAGATCTTCTTTAGTTTATCGATTGCATTTGCTATTATGATTACTTATTCAAGTTATCTTCCTAAAAAATCTGATATTACAAACAATGCTTTTATTACTGGTTTCGGAAACTCAGCATTCGAAGTTCTTGCTGGTATTGGAGTATTTAGTGCATTAGGATTTATGGCAGCACAGCAAGGAGTTCCTGTAGCAGAAGTAGTTTCTTCTGGTGTTGGTCTAGCATTTGTTGTATTCCCACAAATTATTAATGAATTCCCTGCTTTTAATGGATTATTTGGGTTCCTATTCTTTGGTTCATTAATATTAGCAGGTTTAACATCCTTGATTTCCATTACTGAAACATATGTTGCAGGTATTCAAGAGAAATTTAAAGTATCTCGTACAAAGGCTGTTGCAATAGGTGGTGGATTAGCTGCTGTTATCTCATTAATATTCGCTACAAAAGGTGGTCTTTATTTCCTAGATTCAGTTGACTACTTCATTAATACATTTGGTATTACATTAGCTGGTTTCATTGAAGTAATTGCAATTGCATGGTTTGCAAAGGAATTAAAGAATATTCAAAAGCATGCTAATGAGCTGTCAGACATTCAATTAGGTACTTGGTGGAGAGTATGCTTAGGTTTTATCACTCCAATCGTACTAGGATATATGATGTTCGATAACTTAAGAACGAACTTAACAAGCGAATATGGTGACTACCCTCGTGAATTCCTATTTAATTGGGGTTGGACGGTAGCCATTGGAGCAGTTTTAGTTGGTGTACTATTCTCGGTTACAAATAAAAAGCAAAAAGAATCTACAACTTCAAATGATAAGGGGGTTTCTCAATAATGAGTGCATCTGCTATTGCAATGATGGTAATCGGTATTGTAGTCGTTTGGGGAGGCCTTGCGGCAAGTATTACAAATGCTGTAATTAAAGCAAAACAAAAATAAATGAAAAGAGGCTGAGAAAATCAGCCTCTTTTTTGCATTTCGGGAAGTGACAGGCACGCCCCGAGTTTTGTCGACGTTATTTTCTTTTTCGTTCTGCTCGTTCCCAAGATTTTAAATGAGGGTAAGGATCAAATGACCATTCAGTTCGACCGTTATCTTTATAAAGACCATAATGTAGGTGTGGTGGGAATTTCCCTGCTGTACCTGGAGGGCCATAACCAGAGCTTCCTACTGACCCAATTAATTGACCTGGCTCGACAACTTGTCCTGTTTGGAGACCATCAGCAAAACCATTTAAATGGGCAAAATAATGGTACGTATTGTCGATATCGCGTATCCCTACTCTCCAACCACCATATCGATTCCACCCCTTCATCTCAACAACTCCGTAACAAGTTGCTCTTACTGGAACCCCGTAGTTTGCAAAAATGTCAGTTCCTTCATGAATTCTTCTGCCACCCCAGCCGCGGGCATCTCCCCACGTATTTTTGTAACTATAGTTATGTTTTAGAGGAACAGGGAATGCATGTTTATCTAAATCCAAGTGGCCATATTTTTTATATAATTTCATATGACCTAAAATGAGTCCAACTGTTTTATCACGTTGATAATAATGCCATAAGCCAATCTTTAAATTTTCCAAATCAGATCCATATGATTGTAAATAATTCGCAAAGGAATAGAGGATGTCTTCATCATTTGTTGGATCGGCAACCTGATCTCCATTACCATCCTCTCCAATACCACCAAATAAACCTATGCTTCTAGGATTTGTATCCTGCATATTTGGATTGAGTGGTCCTGCCCATACTTCGGGTTTGACATAAATTTCAATGGACCCATTAGCTTTTGGGATGTCTTTTCTTGAATGACGAACATTTCTTTCATATTGATCAATTGCAGCTAATACATACCAAGGTATGTTCGTTAATGTTTCTACTTTTGTATATAAGCTCATTAGCTTTTCATATTCTTTTTCTTGGTCGGATTTTTCAGCAGCATAGGAAACTTGATGTGCTGAAACAGAGATCATCATGAAGAAGATGATCATAAAGGAAAGTACTTTTTGCACAGTAATGAGCTCCTTTCATTTGTTCCAAATTGAATCACACCTTCACTGTCAGTGGTACCTGGTATCAATATAAAAGGTAATACTGCCAGAAAAAGTCCAATCCTTGTCAATAACAGCCCATGGAAGTATCTTTTTATAGTTTGGTTTTCAATTTGTATTTCATTAATAGAAAATGTTAGAAATTACATACAGTCCTTTTCCTTGTCCGACTCGTTTCCTTATGTTAAAGTGGAAACGTATATTGAAATAGTTTGATTAGTGGACAACTATAAATAGATTACATAATGGAGATGAATCAGATGGCGAAAAAGGAAGAATATCTACGTAAGCCAGAATGGTTAAAAATAAAATTAAACACGAACGAGAACTATACAGATTTAAAAAAGCTTATGAGAGAGCAAAATTTACACACTGTCTGTGAAGAGGCTAGATGTCCAAATATTCATGAATGTTGGGCTGTTCGTCGTACAGCTACGTTTATGATTTTAGGTGCTGTATGTACTCGTGCATGCCGATTCTGTGCCGTTAAAACAGGACTTCCTACTGAATTAGACCTAGCAGAACCAGAACGCGTAGCAGACTCGGTTGCTCTTATGAATCTTAAACATGCAGTTGTTACTGCAGTTGCTCGTGATGACCTAAAAGATGGTGGAGCACAAGTATTTGCTGAAACAGTTCGTGCGATTCGACGCAAAAGCCCATTTACAACAATTGAAGTGCTACCTTCAGATATGGGTGGCGTTTATGAGAATCTTAAGATGTTAATGGATGCAAAGCCTGATATCCTTAACCATAATATTGAAACAGTTCGTGAGCTTACGCCTAGAGTTCGTGCCCGTGCAAAATATGATCGTTCTTTAGAATTTTTACAACGTGCAAAAGAAATGCAACCTGAAATTCCAACTAAATCAAGTATCATGATTGGTCTTGGAGAAACAAAAGAGCAAATCATCGAAACAATGGATGATTTACGTGCTCATGATGTGGATATTATGACAATTGGTCAATACCTGCAACCAACGAAAAAACACCTTAAAGTTCAAAAATATTATCATCCAGATGAATTTGCTGAACTACGTGAAATTGCATTAAGTAAAGGCTTTAGCCATTGCGAAGCTGGTCCGCTTGTTCGTTCATCCTATCATGCAGATGAACAAGTAAATTCTGCAGCTAAACAAAAGCAAGCACAGGCTTAATTAATGTAGAAAAATGGAACTGTCAAATGACAGTTCCATTTCAGACTGTAGACAAACTCAAGAAAATTGAGTTTGCTTACAG
>NZ_NUMC01000035.1:0-8979 GCF_002577655.1 Bacillus sp. AFS040349
CATTATTGTTTAACATAGCTAAAAATAAAAAACCGATCCATAAAAAGAATCGGTTTTCTAAGTAATGTATTATTTAATTACTTACCCTACTAAGCTCAATTGGTGTAAAAGGTTGTCCATTAATAAAACCAATAAATCCATCGATGATATATCGCAGTTCTCCCTTAAAGTTTAAAACTAAAAAGAAGTTGCCCGCTCGATCTTCAATAGGTTGCCATTTTACGAATTCGGCTTTAATCGGTTTTTTATTCCCTTTTAAAATCACTTCGATTTTTTCACCTACATTATAAGTCTTCATTATTGAACCAGCTCCAATCTTGTAGGGATTGGCTCAATTGCGTATGTTACTCTTTTACCCTTAAATCTATCTTTTACATAAGCTTGAATTTCCTTCTCTGTACCGATTTTCATAAAAATCCCTGGTTTAGAATTCTTATTTACCACTTTAATACGATACGGATGGACTTCAGTAGCCATTTGCATTTTAAAGATAGCTGGGCAAAGATCAATTGAATGAACAATATCAGTACGAATAAGTTGAGTGTATGCTCCTGTTTTTATTTCAATCTGAGCTTCACTTCCAATAGATAGTGACTTTAACTTAACCTCTCCTTGTACAAAATGTCCATTTCGAGAATATCCACCATTTTCTATTACATATTCAACCTTTTCAGTACGAAATTTCGCTTTCATCTTTCATCCTCCTAAAATGTGTAATTAATGAACCTCACAAATATTGTTATAAAAATAGATCATCTCGGCTGAATGTACTTCAACTCCATCAGATGCTCTTGTAAATAAGTCAGTAATGTAAGGGTTAAAATAGACCTTTTCTCCGTTTATAGGAGAACCTATTCCCTCAAAGGTTCCGCGAACAACTGCACAAACTCTTTTTCGTTGCTCACTTCTTATTTTTTCAATACCTGGCTTACTAACTACGAATTTCCCATTAGACATAAGTACAGTGGGGGCATAGGCAACCACCTTCCCATAACATGTACCTTTTACCAGGCTTTTAATTGAAAAAATTCCACCTTTAACAAGGTTATAGTAAACTTCTACTCTATCTCCTTTATTTAAAGTCATGCCCTCTCTTATCCTTAAGCAATGAGATTGCTGTAGCTGAAGTTGATCAAACATGACCCTTTTCCTTTATAGATGTAAAATCATTGGCTGCCACAATAACGTGATCTAAAACCTCAATACCTACAATTTTCCCAACTTTAACTAGTCTCTTCGTGACTTCAATATCCTCACGTGAAGGAGCCGAATGCCCGGATGGGTGGTTATGAGCTACAATAACGGAAGCAGCACTTCTCATTAATGCTTCGTTAAAGATCTCGCGAGGGTGCACTATGCTTGCGTTTAAAGAGCCCTTAAAAATAGTTTTCTTAAGAAGAACTTCATTCTTTGTATTTAAAAACAAAGCAACAAAGTGCTCTTGATTATAATCCTTAAGATACTCTAAGAAATCAGCAGCATCTTTGGGTGACCTAATCACATAGCGACTCTCTGCTTTTTCGTTATAAACTCTCCTACCTAACTCTAGAGCAGCAATAAACATTTCCGCTTTGCGTTTAGTGAATCCCTCAATCGTCATAACTCTTTCAACAGTTAATCCCTTTAATCCATACTCTCGCTTCATATCAAGGATTTGATTAACCATTTGCTGCAATGAAGTCTTTTTTGTTCCTGTCCCTATCATTAAACAAAGTAATTCACTTAAATTTAGGTTAGAAACATCTCCTTCCACTTCATATAACCTTTCAACAGACTCTTTTACTAACGAGCTGTCTGTACGTTCACTCACAAAAGATAATTGATTCATTTTTTCTTCCTCCTAAAATGTGTAATGTGTTTAATCTTAAATAATTCATGAGTTTTTCTATCATGGATTACATAAAATCACCTCCTTTAAAGTAAAAAAAAGAAGCCACTGATTAGTAACTTCTTTTCTGTAATATAATTAAACTCAACTAAATAGAGACGATTTGAGGCTTATAACCGTTATTTACAAGGTCATCGATTCCTTTACCTTTTTCAACTGGCCATAATGCAATCGCTAACTCTATTCCATGTGGTTTGAGTTCTTTTTTCGCACCTTCTATTGCGTTTAATACATTAGTTTGAACAGTATCCTCTTTTGTTTGAGCATCTGCATCAAAACTAAAGATCACACGCTTTGGTCGTAATGAAATAGTAGGTTCTAAAAGGAGTCTCCAATTATTCACTCCAGGTACTTGTAAATGTATCTGTTTTGTATAATTCGAAGCTATATCACCTTTTAACCCACCTTCGCCCCACCATACAGTATCAGTCTCCATATGGTCGCTGAGTTCTCCTTTATACAAGATCCAATTCAATAGAACTTGAGCGGGAACAGCAGCATGATAAGGTAGCACTGGATTTCCTATTTCAGCACCTTGTATTGTTCCTTTTTCAGGATTAATAGGTGAAGAGAACCAACCGTACTTTTGACCATTAGCAGGCTTTTCATCAAACATGATTTGAAATCCTTGAATTTCGTTATTGATGCTACGAAATGGAATTAACAAACCAGCTCTACCAACAGACGTCCAATAAGGTCCATACTTCCCTTCTTTAACTGCAAATCCCGGAACTCCATCTAGCTTTACTCCTTTAGAAGCAAGCTGTTTAGTAATACCATATCTTTCTTTCATATCATCTGAATAAGAACGATACATTCTAATTTTCGCTACTTGTGGACCGATTTTTCTCACTTCTTTCAAATGAAAAAGATGTGGCTTTTTGAGATCAAATTGCTTGATCCATTTAGAGTAGACTTCATGTAAATACCCAGGAGTTGCTTTAGGTGATTCTTTTTGAATCTCAATCCTTGGTTTATAAACAACATCATCAAATGTACGACTGCAGCCATCTTGATATTCAATAGGAATACCGCATAGCTCACAAATTTCTTCAACCGCTTGTACAAAATCCTTACCTTTTAAATAAGGGTCATTATATTTGCGGTAGCAATAAAAACTAATTGCATCCTTTCCACCAGCAGTTCCACCAAAGTCCTTCCAAACGTGTTTAGTAGGATTAATGGAAAGGGACGGAGTATTTTCTCCACCATTACGATAAGTAAAAAAGCTTTGTCCCGAACGCTGTAGAGACTCACCAAGTTGTTGAGCCAAAAAAAGTAAATCTATATTTCTAGCCTTTTCGATAGTTTCTTCTGTAATAAATGCCACTTCCGTTCCCCTCCATGCGCTAATTTGATATAAAACACAAAAAAGCCCTATAGAGAGGAAAGACACACTTGTGGTGTGTTTATTCCACCCTATAGGGCTTATAACTTCAGTAAAAGGCTCAATTGAGCAAGAAAAATAACTAATAACTAAATTATAATCTAGTATTATCACGAATACAATTATAATGTTACTATAAGATAATATTTTATCTGCTACTAATAGTTTTTTAGTCACAAGGATTAGTAAATAGAAAATTCAAGCATTCAATAAGGACGTTTTCATTATTAATGATAATTGAAGCTTCTTTATAGATATTTGTAAAAGCATTATCGTTGGATTGTTATAATGGCATTTTACTATACTGGTGTAAAAATACTTTATGTTGATCATTGTAATAATGCGACCTAAACCAGCTGCTACTTTATAAACACCCACTTGCGTGCGCAAATTTTTTAATAATTGTCGTTTATACCTTAAACATTCAATTTTACTCTTAATCGGAAATTATTTGATGAACTTTCCCCTTTAATAATTAATATTTTTTCTAATCTCCCATCTAGTAAGTTATCACTAATAATTATATGCAAAAAAATACTTACGATTAATTTAGCCTTTAATAAAAGTTATATCTGACTAGATTTGAATATATCGGGAAAGAAGAAAGTACACCTATTTAATCTCCCTTTTTTGTCATTATATTTAATATTTAACTGACATTAAACTACTCTTAATTTTAATTCTATTTGTTTCACTCATACAAGATTGGGTAAAACAAATAGAACAAAAGATTTTAAAAGGAGTATTTCATAATGACAAAATATAAGAAAATAGTATCTCACTTATTGGAGCAGTAGGGCTTGGCACTGGCGTGATAATAAGTGCAGGTATCTTTGCTCTTCTTGGACAAGTTGCTGAACTCTCAGGGCTCTGGCTCCCACTTATATTTGTTAAAGGTAGTATCGTAACAATATTAAGTTCTTACTCATATATAAAGATGAGTCAAGAATTCCCTTTCGCTGGAGGCATCGGCATGTTTCTCGTAAAAGCATATGGAAAAGGGACAATTACAGCTGTTGCTTCATTAATGATAGCAGCTTCTATAATTACTAACCAAAGTCTTGTGGCTAGAACATTTGGAACATATACACTTCAATTATTTAATGGTACAGAAAGCAAGTGGTTTGTTCCATTAATTGGCGTTGTTTAATCATATTTTCTTTCTTAATAAATATTTCAGGAAACATGTTTATACAAACCTTTACCTCGATCACTTCGCTAATAAAGATTATAGGTTTATCTATTTTGGCTATCGTTAGTATATGGGTAGCTGACTTTTCATTTACAACACCTGATCTTGGAAATGCTACACATAATACAGGGATGTAAGAATGATTTCGTCCATTGCTTTAACCATTTTAGCTTTTAAAGGATTCACAACAATAACAAATAGTGGTGAAGAAATAACCAAGCCTAGGAAAAATATTGGACGTGCTATTAGCATTTCAATTATCATTAGTTTGATTATTTACCTACTCCTTGCATGGGGAGTAGCCAGCAACTTAACATTAACTGAAATCATTAAAGCTAAAGACTACGCACTTGCTGAAGCTGCTCGTCCAGCATTTGGGAATAATGGAGTTTGGTTTATTGTTGTTCTGGCAATTATTACTACGTTTACTGGAATTTATTGCTAGTGTATTTGCTGTATCTCGTATGCTTGCCATGCTTACTGAAATGAAGTTAATTCCTCATAAGCATTTTGCAATGCCAGGTTCGATTCAGAAACACACTCTTGTCTATACTGTGGTTCTTGCAATTGTATTAACAGTTTCTTTTAACTTAACTCGGATTGCATCAATTGGTGCAATCCTCTATCTCATTATGGATATGATTATCCATTGGGGAGTATTTAAACATTTACGTAAAAAAGTAAAGGCAAACACACTAATCGTACTAACAGCTTTAATTATGGATTTCATTATTCTTGTTGCTTTTATTTGGATCAAAATTCAATCTGATTTAGTGGTTGTATTCGTGGTCAGGAAGTATGATTGTTTTATTATTTATAGGTGAACACTTTTTCTTAAAGTATAAAAAGTAATCAAATACCCTAGACGCACATAAAACAAGGCATGTGTCCAATCAAATTCTTTTCTTTAGAATAACCTATTAATAACCCTACTAATGAAAGAAGAGGTCATATGGGTTTTGGTGGCTACGGTGCTGGATAGGGTGGCTTTGGCGGCAGTGGAGCTTTCGCTCTATTCGTTGTTCTATTCATTTATTGATAATTGTTGGAGCTGCTTTTGTTTAATTAATTCTACAAGTAAGGACTATCTTTAGATGTGTCCTTACTTATTTTTTTGTTTATAAATCAATTAGGTACATTTAGATTTCTTTAAGTTAGTCTCAAGTCAATATTATATTCCCATTTTGAATACAATCTCATTTTCTTCCCTCATAATATGTGTTCACTTCATTAATACGGAATTACATAAAATACCCTTGGCATTCATTTGTACAGCTAGTGAGTTAGCTAAATGTGTACTTCTCTCAATATTCATTAGCGTAACATATCTGCACAATATCCTAGTAGTTGAATTGTTGCCTTCTATGATATTGATTCCCTTGGTTTATTAACAATTTGCTCCACCATGTTGTTTCCTTACTTAAAAAGTGTCTGTTGGTGATGGTATCCCATATCAATAGTATATGACATATGACTATCTCCAAAAATTTTAAAGACCATATCCTTATATATTACGACTACACATTTTTGCAAGAACAGGCGATTTCATGTTGATTGGTTTTTTAAGTATGATGTGGGATTAGGTTGATGTATTTGTTGCTAAGTTTTTTAGACATATAGAAAGGAGTCTCCACTAATAATGGAGACTCCTTGTTCTTTCATTATAACAGGCTACGACATTCTGCAATACATTCTTCTAAATCTTTTGCAGCATGTTGCATTCTTTGCTTAGAGTGATCATGAGCTTTTGCCATTGCTTTAGTTAAGTGTGTTAAGGCACTTTCACATTCAGTAATACATTCTTGAAGATCAGCTTTATTCATTCATAACACTCCTTTGGATAAAGATCATACAAGGAATATTATCTACATTTTCTATGATATTATTCTAAATTAGGTTATAAAAAGGGAAATTAACCCCTAAAAAATAGAGAATGGAGTAAGTATTGATCTACTCGCTGCTTATTATTTATAAATTAATTTTGTAACCATACCTCCCGGCGTTTTCCCATTATTTGTTTGATGAAAAGTCTTTGTTCCATTTATAGGGAAAGTTCCAGGATTAGTGGACAAAAGTTCGATATCTATCCTTTGTCCAGATGCGACATTTATCGTATCATCAAATATTCGATATCGAGGAAAACCATTTACGCTTACTACATGAAAATCATGTCCATGGATGTGCATAGAATGTGAGGCACTTGATTTATTAATAAAACGGATTCTAATTTTCTCTCCATACTTTGTTTGTAATCCTTTTGTATCAGGAAAAGACTTCCCATTGATTGTAAAAAAGTTTGGATTTGTATCGAACTTCTTTGGCTTATATAAGCCTGGTGTAACCTTACCTATTTCTTCTTGGGGGATATCAAATTGTTGTAAGACTAATACATAATCACGATATGGGATTTGATCAACCCTTAATTGATTTTCATTAGGTAAAATAATTAATGGACCCAATAACCCTTGCGGAATTTGCGATGGTTCACCTGCATGATAAAAGAAGGTGCCCGCTTGCCAAGCAGGGAAATTATATACATATGATTCTCCTGGTTGAATTAATGGAGTAGGTTCTATTTCAGGAATTCCGTCCTGAGAAACTGGTTTAGATAATCCGTGTACATGAAGCGATGTGGGCTTATCTAAACGATTTTCTAATTCAATCTGTACCATTTCTCCCTGTTTAAATACAAGTAAAGGCCCTGGTATAGAACCATTGTATCCCAGACCTTCTATCTCAACTTTGTCAACAATAGTATGGTGTGACGGTTGAGCGATTAATTTGTAGTATCGTGTATTCCCCTCCTTTTGGTACTTTGCTTTCATTCCATTCGGCATAACTAATTTACTTTCCCAATCCATACTAATCCCCCATTATAATATTTATTGATGAATAGTATGAAAGATAGCAAATAAATATGAGTCATAATAGAATGATTTTTGCTAACTCTTCTACATTCTAGATTTATTTATAGCAATTATGGAAGCCAAAAAGTGTGAGCCCACTGAATATAAGAGCTAATAAATTTCAAAATTTGTTTTATGTTAGTAACTCTATACTGGTTAACATAATGGTATTGGATTTTTTCAAGTAGGCCGATATTTGATGAAGGCTGTTAACCTAACAGGAAGCCATCATACACAAAAAGCATTTGCCCCAAATTAGAACCTCATTAACTTGATTACCACTACGTTGGTTTCATAAGTGCAATATAATTTGCTACATCTTTTATGTTAAACTACCAGTTATAACTTTGGCCACTTGACCATTCTTAACTATTAAGAAGGTGGTTGAACTGGTGTAGTATCATAAGCTTCGATAACAGATCGTTTTTTATCTTTTAGAATGGTAAATGTAAGACCATGTTTTTTATAAAGATTCAATTGCAACGTCACTTTCAGAAATATTGACAGCTAATATTACTACACCTAGATCTTTAGAATAATTATATCTTCTTTCCATAAATGGCATTTCTCACTAGCATGGTTTAAACCGTTTACACATGTCCCCCAGAAATTTAAAAACACACCTTTTCCTTTTAAGTCTGATAGTTGAACATTATTCCCCTCCATATCTCCAAGCATAAAATCTGGTGCCTTATCACCTGCCTGAACTCGAATTTTTTCAGTGAAGAAATTCAGATATAAAGTGTAAGTTATAGCTGAAACCATAATAAGTAATAAACTTAAACAAAAAATGCATCTAACTTTTTTGTTTTCATATGGAATTCCCCTTTCAAAATCATTCCCTTTGTTATATGAATTTTCAAATTCCTAAATATAAGTAAAAGTGTAACCTTTCAGTAATTTGGTTAACGAAGGACTGTTAATCAAAAATAACAACGTCTTGCCTAATTACCTTAGGTATAATATTGCACATACTAATTGATTGGAATATTTACAGAAGATATATAGGGAACCAAAGGGGGCAGTATTAATTCAATAAAAATGACAAGCAAAAATAGGTTGTCATCACTATGTAACTTTTTGAAACGTATGTATGTGTATCTTTAAAAATAATTTATTACCTTTTTCTTTTTAAAATAATTTCATTTCTTCCTTTACTTTCATATTTTGGTTCTGCTGTACTTGCATTTGTAATGATTTAATGTCCTCATTTTGTGGATTTCCTTGTTTTTTATGACAATCCTTTTTGCCACCCTTAAACATTACTTTCATGCAGAATAACATCATTAAAGGACATAATAAATATAGTGACCATTCAAAGACCTTCAGTAGAAGGTCTTTATATCTATATAAGGATGTTTCTTTCACTTTACTTTAGGCATCAATAGATTCAATAAATTCGATTATAGATTGAATAGGTTCATAATATTGATAATATTCTACCGATAGTCAATTTTTTAATGTAGACTATTATATACATATCAATATTTTAAAAACTTCGAGTTCCATTGATTATTTAATATAAATGTGTAGAAAATATGTATAGTGAAGATCTTTCTTTGCATAATGGATAATTTATAAAAAAAGCCTAGAATAATATTGAAAA
>NZ_NUMC01000035.1:9022-18189 GCF_002577655.1 Bacillus sp. AFS040349
TTTTCAATATTATTCTAGGCATTAGGATTAATATTTCATTAAGATAGATTGAATGTTATTTAATAAGTAACCTTAAAATTATTAATAGCTATTAAACTAGTAACTTATCAATCTTAAGGTAAGAGTGTCATTGGATTAATAGGGTTTTTCCAAGCTCCATCATGAATCTCAAAATGAAGATGCTTTCCAGTAGACTGTCCAGTATTTCCCATATATCCTATTTGTTGTCCCTTACTAACAACTTGTCCGCTTTTTACAAATCTTGAATCCATATGTGCATATACAGTCGTATAAATTTTCCCATTAATGTTATGAGAGATAAAAACAGCATTCCCATAACTGCTTGAATAATATGAGCGGATGACCGTCCCCCCCGCAGAAGCAATAATTGGAACATTTGCTGCACGATTAGCTATATCTATTCCACCATGTAATTTACCCCAACGTTGACCATATCCTGAGGTAAATGTCCCTGCTGCTGGCCAGATAAAACTACTGTCGTCTACCGAAGTAGATAAGGTGACAGTAGTTTTAGTTGTTTTCTGAGATATTTCATTTTGTTGGCGTTCCATTTCTTGTTTAATTGTTGCTTCCTGTTCGGCAAGGAATGCCTCCTCATCTTCTAATTCATACAGTTCATTTTCTGCCTTTTCATGGTCAACTATAATTTCTGCCATAACTTTATCTTTTTCTGCAATTTGTATGTCTAATTGCTCTTTTAACGATTCGAGTTGCGTTAGTGCAGTGGCCAACTCTTTGAGTTCACTATTTAGCTCTGCTTCATTTTGCTCTAGAAGTTTTTTGTCTTTTTCATGCTCCTGTAAGATTCCTTGGTCTGCCTTTACAATAGTTGTAACTGCATTTACTCTACTTACAAAATCTCCAAAATCTTGAGCACCTAATAGCACATCTAAATAATTTATAACTCCACCACTCTCTTGAAGAGAGCGAACTCGATCTTGTAATAATAAATTCCGTTCTTCAATACGTGCTTCAATTTCTTTAATTTGCACCTTTAAGATTTCTATTCTTTCGTTAGCCTTATTAATCTCGCCTTGGCGTTCACGAATTTGTTCGTTTAATTGCGTCATTTTTGTATCAAGTTGTTTAATTTGATCATTAATATTCTTTTGTTTTTGTTCTAATTCAGCAATTTCACTTTTTTTGTTTTGGATACTTGAATTGACGCTTGATCTTTTATTTTGTATGTCTTCTTTTTTCACTTCTATATCTGAAGTAGCAGAAGCAATATTTTTATAAGGTAAAAAAGTAGCACTTGTTCCTATCATTATTGTTAATCCAATCATCATAATATTATTTCTCACACTATATTACCTCCGAATAACTAGGCTTTAATTATTAACTTCAAATATCATAACACTATAATCCGACAATATGTGCCAAAAAAATATTACATTCATGTTACATTGTTGAAATATTTATCCCCTTTAAATAAGAGAAACCTGTAGGTTATCCTCAGGCTGTAGTGAAAACCCATCAGCCTATTATTTCATCTAAATAATTTAACTATTCACCGCGTTAATTCAGTATAATCTATATGACAAATTGGAATGGTGATATTAATGTTTAATACAAGACAAAAATACAATATGAAGTTGAATTTATAGTAATAGATGACCTTGTTCCTGAAAATCATCTTATTCGAAAAATAGATAAATATATAGATTTTTCATTCATTCTTGAAAAGGTAAAACCTTATTATTGTGAGGATAATGGACGCCCTTCAATTGACTCTTTAGTTTTTATAAAAATGATGTTTGTTGGCTATTTATATGGAATTCGCTCTGAGAGGCAATTAGAAGAAGAGATTAAAATGAATATTGCTTATAGATGGTTTTTAGGGTTGAAATTATCTGATCGAGTTCCTCATCATTCTACAATAAGCTGGAATCGTAGAACTCGATTTGCAGAAACAAATATATCCCAAGAAATTTTTGTTGAGATCGTGTTTCAGGCAATGGAACATCGTATGGTAGGAGGAAGAGTTCTCTTTACAGATTCTAATCATTTAAAAGCTAACGAGAATAAACACATATTCAGCAGAGAAACTGTTGAGGTTGAGGCTAGAGATATTGAAGACTTAAATAAAGCTATTGAACAAGATCGTAAAGATCATGGGAAAAGCCCTAAAAGGAAGGATAGGAGGTGGAGGAAATCAAGGAAATACGAGTAAGTTCAACGATCCTGAAAATGGATTTATGTTAAGGGAAAACACACAGGAAATGTTCTGTTATCTAGATCATCGTACCACAGACTTTAAATTCAACATTATAAAAGATGCCTATGTTACATTAGAAAATGCTCATGATTCTGTTCCTTATTTGTCAAGACTTGTCAGCCAAATCGAGCAATTGGGTTTTAAAGTAGAAGCTTCAGCTTTGGATTCAGGATAATTAACTAGTGATGTTTGTATAGGATTATCAGATAGAGGCATATTTGGAGTAATTGCACATTGAAGATTTAAACAAACCAAAGGTTTGTTTCCTAAATGGAAATTTACAAATGATAAAGAGAATGATCTATATATTTGTCCAGATAAGGATAAGCTAACTTATCGAACAACAACTAGAGAAGTGTATCGAGAATATATATCTGATCCTAAAAAATGTGCAACATGTCTCCTTCTCTCACAGTGTACAAGGGGTCGAAAGCCAAACTCAAAGTAGTTTCTCGACAAGTTTGGGAAGACCAAAAGGATAAGGTTAGATTAAATCGCCTTTCTTCATATGGGAAAGACCTTTATAAATATATAAAAGTAAAGGTAGAGTGAAGCTTTGCAGATTCAAATTGGCTGCTACTTACATTTAAGTGGATTAAGGAATACAAATGATCAGGTGCTTCTCACACAGTAGCCTGCCAGAATATAAAAAAGATTGCCACACACCTAGCTACGTTAAGCTAGGTGTGTGAGAAGCTTTTTCTTTAGTTGTCTTAGGTAAATTAATATAAAAACTTTTTAAGAAATTAAAAAGCCTGTAGAGAAAAACACCCACTTTCTCTACAAGCTGAGAGCAACCTGTAGATTACTCTTTTGGGGTTAATATCGAATTTATTTTACTGGTGACAGTTCACTTTCAGTCACCCATTTATGGCTCTTTACTTCCTCTGCACCATTAAATGGAACATAATCAACCATATACACAGTCATCTTTTCCTGAATCAATTTGAGCATTTGCTCCTTTCATCCCCTCCATATGACCTGCTTCTATTACAACTTCACTTCCAGTTTGAAATGGATCGTCACCAGCCTCTTTAATTTCATCATGAATAACCCATTTATGATTTTCAACTTGTTTTCCCCAGTTGTTGGAGTTTACGAAACAGTATATACCGTAGTGTCGTATGCAACTACTATAGTTGCTTCTGCACCCTTCACACCTTCTATGATCATCTTCAATAATAGCTATACTGTCTACCTCATATGTTGGACTTTCTCCTTCTTCCAACCCTTCAGGAACACTACGGGAGGCAACTGTAGGGAATCTTCCGCAATGGACGAAAGTCTGACGGAGCAACGCCGCGCGATCGATGAAAGCCTGCTTGAACTACTCATATCCATTTCATTAGGGTCCATACCTTCCATGCTCTCATCTTCATCACTTTCCATTTTTTCTCCAGTTTCAGTACCATTATCAGTATTGGAATATGCACCTAATACTAAGAAAAAGGTAGCTATTCTATTACATTTTTCTTACCTTTTTAATGAATTCCTCTAAAGTTAGATTGTGTTTGTAGATTATATTTGCTTGTTTCTTTCCAACATATCGCAAATGCCAGGGCTCATACTTATACCCTGTAATTGATTCCTTCCCTTTCGGATATCTAATAATATATCCTTCTTTATGTGCATTTTCTTTAAGCCACTTTCCTTCTGTTGTTTCACCAAAACTTTCCAATAATTCAAAATTTAAACTTTTACTAGACACATCCATTGCTAATCCGGTTTGATGTTCACTTTCGCCAGGAAAAGCAACTACTTGTCTTGCAACAGCTTCTCCATTACTATTTTTTTCCGCATTATAGATATTTTGTTGCCTTGAAAAGGATCTATATCCAGAGATGGCTATTAATTCAATCCCTTCAATTGTTGCACGTTTAAATAAAGCCTCTAAAGCAGAAGCAGCTTCTTGTCTTACATATCGTTTTTCTACCTCCCTATCTTCAAATGAAAACTTGATATTTGGTATTACTAAACTTAATGGTTTGTAATTTTCAGGTAACGAATATTCTTTATTTACCAATGCAAGAATATTTGAAGGGTTTTGAATGACTCGGTTATTATCTACCATAGCTATTACATTAAAGTACTGAGACTCTATAGTAAAGTCGTCTTCAATTTTTTCAAGTAGCATAGGCTCTAATTGCTGATAACCTTTATCCATACCTGATTTCTTTATTTCTTGGCTTACCTGAATTGTTTTGCTTGAGTAAGCACTGAAAGCTATTACAACAAAAACTAATATAGTCATTGATTTAAAGAAAAAAAACATGGTATCCTCCAATGATCCTACAAAATTCACTTAAAGCATGATTCAGACCTAATTAATATATTCTTATAAAAAAGTGGAGAATATTTGAAGAAATTATGACAAAATTAACAATTAACTTAAGTTAAGAGTTCAAACAACCTTTCCTTATCCAAACGTAGATCAAAATCGCAAGCGCCTTAGTCAGACTAAAACATACATAATCTATCAGAAATAGAAAACGTTCCTTGCTTCTTTTCCTGATTGGCTTATGTCCCGATAGTCTAAGCGCTGCTATTTACTTAAAGAAAAAGAATAGAACCCAGCCATGCTAAACATTCATCTATAATGACATTTTTATCGTACAGGTTTCCATTTTCGTAAGAAAAACCTATTTCCTACAATGGATACAGAACATAAAGTCATAGCACCACCGGCTAGGATTGGATTTTAAAAACCTAGTGCAGCAACTGAAATAGATATGATATTAAGCAAATGCTTAGAACCGATTTTGCAAAGTTTTCGCAATTGTAGCTTATATACAATCTCACTCCCCTTTCAACATATACATTATAAATTCGTATATTATCACTTCTATATTTTCATATTACGTACGATTATGAGATCCTAATGTTTGTTTATCATTAATACTTTCTTATTTAGTTCCGTACGGAAAATTTAAATCCCTTTCCCCGTACCTTTCTTATTGGATTAACGATATATGGTAACTCTGTAACTTTTTACATAGTGTTCTGACTTGATCATCAACTATACTGATGTCAAGGATTTCATGAATGCTAAATATTTGATCAGTTAACATTTCACGAGTAAAAATAATTTCCTGATTTAAAGCTAGCAGCATTAGAAGATCAAATTCTTTAGGTGTTAATTCAAATGATTTGTTATTTATATAAATTCGCCTCTGTTTGTAATCTATTCGTAAATCCAAAACAGTTATGATAATTTCTTCTTTTAGTTCTAAATCATCTAATGTAATCAGAGAACTTTTAATATATTTTTGTTCAAAATCTTTATAACCTATTTGATTAGAGTAGTTTTTTCGAAATGTTTTTAGTTTGATCCAACTATTTACCATCTTCACTTTTTTGAGACACCTCACAAAATAGCTCCAAAATTAAATTTTTATATGAATAATCTAAAATGAAAGTCTACATATAAAACAAGTTGAAATTTAAACAAAAAATTAATTAAGAAAAGCTCAATACACTTATCGATATCTCTAAAGCGTATTGATATCAAATAATATTGTTATAATATAAAATAACAACTAAAATTGGAGTTTTTATGTAGATATTTTTATTTATAAAAATTTATGCATTAAGTAGAGTCCAATACCATAAAGCAATTTTTACACTTGATGCTCAAATATAATCAGATAGCTGAACAGTCAGAAGTCTGCAGAGGTCAAGTACCTACTCGAGATGAACGGTACAGTCTTTCCCTCCATCTATCTGCTCCATTTACTCTGTACCACATTCTGCAGTAAGGACTTTCTTTTGTAATGCAAACTCATCCAATGTTACCTAGCCTTATATGAAATTCGTGTTCCTCAGAGGTTTGCCGCTCGCTTCTTTCAGATTCCGCGTCACCACGGACACCTTTCGTTAAGCTAACCACTACTACTGCCTTCGTGGCTCGGGACTTACACCCTATAGACTGTACCCATGCCGGGCGAACATTAAAAAGCACCAATTCCTTGGAACTGGCGCTTGTATATTTGTAAATTAACTTTCAAATAGGTCAGAACATTAAAACAAAGTTTCAATACTTTATTATTAAAATGATAAACCGGTATTTTTTTCGATTAGCCCTAAGCATTTTTTTAACACCTTAATAAGAAACTATATAGATTATTATGAATAAAACTAAAACGTATGATCTTTTTCTTTCTCAATATCTAGAAATAACAATAGTTTATATTGTCTCATACCTACAATTGTACTTGCTGTGCCAACAATACAAAAAATTAATCCAACAATTATGCCTATAGTTGATAGGTTAAGAAATAACTGATTTAAGCCGTAAAATCCTACGAACAATCCAAGAGATACTTTTGAATTCACACTATATCTTTTTTTGTGAAAAGGTAACTTGCTTCGATGAGCTTTCATTTTAAAGTAAAGATAAAAACATAAAGATACCAGTATTAGAATACCTAGTACATTCAAATTTAACACCTCTTAGTTTTTAATAAACAATTTCAGTTTTTATATGAGTAATCCTATCTACTATTTTAATTTCTCAATTGAGATTAAATATCTTCGTATTTCCGTCAAAAATCAATTCTCCTTCATCTACTTCTACGGCTTTCTGACCATTTATTTTTTTGACATCGAGTGACACCTCACTTCCAACGATTGTTAGATTTTGAATCCCAACTTTCTCCCCCATCGCAAAAATATACACAAATGGATATACACTGTTTACTGTTGTTTTTAAAGATTGGATGATGATATCATCTTTTGGCTTCCCAATAGAATTAATAATTAACAACCCGTCTTGCTTTAACTTTTTATTTGTTAGCGTGAAGAATTCCTTTGATATTAAATGAAAAGGAATTTGATCTGTATTGTTATATGCATCTAAAATAATCACGTCAAACTCATTTTGTTGTTTCTTTAGTATATTCCTCCCATCGCCAATCACTACACTGTTACCTTTATAATTAAAATATTTCCGACTGACCTCCAAAACTCCCTTATCTATTTCAGCAACTATTACTTCCTTATTCACTTTCTCAAAATGTGATGTCAGCGTTCCTATGCCATGTCCTATAATAAATACCTTTTCGCTACTGTTTGCAAAGGTATCAGAAATTTCCCATATACTTTTCGCATAATCTAAAACCAATTTGCTGGGAGTATTCATATCCATCATACCTTGAATGGTTGTCTCATTTCCGAATGTAAGGTAGCGAAAATCACCAGATTGACCATTATAAAAATCCGTTCCGTATACGTAAACCTCATGGTATAGACTTGTTGTTCTGTATAATTCCTCAGATAATTGTGATTTAGTAGAAATAAAAGGAAATATAACTGAAATAATTGATATTACTATTAACACAAATTGAAGTTTACCTTTTTCTTCATTATAAAAAAGAAAGGCTATATATATCAGGAAAGCAAATATACCAATTACTGAATTAATATGTGTTAATGGTATAAAGAAAAAAGTGGTCACCAAAGTACCTAATACACTTCCTATTGCTGATGATGTATGAAGATTTCCAATGAGTTTACCATTTACCCTACTTTCTAGGCCATCTTTCATTAAAACAGTTACAATACTACTGAATATCAAATTAGGAATGAAGTACAAAGTAATTACACCAAATGTAGTTCCTAGTTCATTAGAAAGTGACTCTAAATAAGGAAATATAACATTCTTTATGATTGGGATAAGAGCAATAGTTAAAATCCCAAAAGTATAAAGGTAACTCATGATTTTTTTTACTGATTTTAAATCTGCAATAAAACCACCAAGAATATAGCCAATTGAAGACCCTACAAGAAAAATGGAGATAATAATTCCCCATGTATAAACTGTATTTCCAAAAGAAGGTGCAATAAAACGCGTAGCCGTCATCTCAAGCCCCATAATGATAAAACTTACGACAAAGAGATTAAAGTAGATTTTTTTATTCTAAAATAAGCTTCCTTTCTTATCCATCCTACCTTACCAAAAATTACAGTGTGTTTTCGAAAAATTCACCTTACTTCATTATTGATAATAAAAATTATAAAAGAGAAATGTGTAGAAAATATGTATCTATTAAAAACAACACATGTTATTTCACTAAAAATATGTTCCGATTAAATTCATTGACTTATTGATTAACAGGACTTGTTTACTTTACACATTATTTGTAATAATGGTCAATCGTACAAACTAGTTAAAATAATATATACATTAAAGGATTACCTTTTTAATTGGAGGGGAAAATTTGTTTAATATTTTTGCAAGCCTTGATCCAGTTCAACAAGCTTTAAACACTGAACTTGGAGCTAGTCTATTTTTACAACTAAAAATGTTAATGATAAAATCCTTAATAGTATGCTTGGATTAGAGGTAGAGTTGTGATTGCAGCTAGCTTTTAGCTCTTATTTAGATGTCCGAAAAAGGAACATTATCTCCTTGGCTACCTGCTGCTGTTGTTTTTTTATTAGGCGGACTTTTCTTATGGGCTGTTGATAATTTCCCCCATATCTACACCCTAATCCCCTAATAAGCGAAGCAGAGGGAATTCGTCCCACAACAAAAAAACGAAGCACGTTGCTTGTTCTAGCAATCACATCAAGCAATATTCCAGAAGGCCTCGCTGTAGGTGTGCTTTTTTGCTGAGTTTCCTTTTGCTTCATTAACAGCTGCAATTGCTTTAGCAATTGGTATAGGGATACAAAACGCAGTTTCCTTCCCCTTAAGAAAAGATGGCTTTTCAAGAAGAAAGAGTTTTATTCTGGCCAGTTTTAAAGGTATGGTTGAACTAGTTGCAGCCATGTTAGGAGCAGCTTAAGCAATGTCACAAGAAAAGGGAAATAAAGACTTAGCATCATTAAGTTTAATGTTAGCTTTACATTATGATGGCATTGGATGTTGCTCTTGGTTAAAACTTTAACAGGTAAACGATTTGTTACTCAAAAGGGGCTGACCCAAAAG
>NZ_NUMC01000036.1:0-1240 GCF_002577655.1 Bacillus sp. AFS040349
AATAAAACAATTATGATCTTTCGCTCTCAACCTAGGAATGAAAATGGTTCCCCTCTCCCATAATGTAGATACCACAAACAGTGAGTATATAACGTGTCTTTTATTGGTGGTTTTACCCTGTAAATAAAACTGTTGGAATGAATTTGGTGTACAACCTATTGTTAGCTCTCTTTCTAAGAGATGACTACGAACAGAAAAATGTCTAATTTCAAATTCATTCCACTGTTTGTGGAATAATCTTATCGAAGGTGAATAAAGTGGAGACTTTACACAAATGTTGTGCCGGTTTGGATGTTCACTCAGAAACCATTGTTGCTTGTGTATTACTAGGTGATTCAGAAACTGATATGGAAAAAGTGATTGAAACTTTCCCAACTTTAACCAAGGATTTATTTCGTCTTCTTAAATGGTTAGAAGAAAAAGAAGTTACTCATATTGCAATGGAAAGTACGGGAGTTTATTGGAAACCAGTTTACAACATCTTAGAAGATTTTTTTGACATTACTTTGGCTAATGCACAAAGAATTAAAAACGTTCCAGGTCGGAAGACAGATGTTTCGGACGCAGAATGGATAGCCAAATTATTAAGACATGGACTAATTGAAAAAAGCTTTGTCCCTCCAGAAGACTTTCGAAATCTACGAGATTTGACACGGCTTAGAAAGAAATGGATTGGGCACATGACATCTGAGAAGAACCGAATTCAAAAAGTGTTAGAGACTTCAAACATTAAATTAAGTACAGTTATTTCAGATGTATTTGGTGTTTCAGGAAGGAAACTCTTAGAACAACTAATATTTGAAGGTTTTATTGATCAGGAAGAAGTTGAAAAAAAGATACATGGAAGAATGGCTCATAAAAAACAATTGATTACTGATTCATTATTCGGTACATTAAATGACCATCAACTTTTTCTAATTAAACAATCCTGGATGCATATTACCTATCTAGAAACGTTAATATCCGATATTGAGAAAAGGATCGATGAAATTTTACTAGATTATCAGGAAGAGGTTCAACTTCTAATCACAATGCCGGGTATTAAAAAAGATACAGCAGCAGTCATCATTGCAGAAATTGGAGTAGATATGGGACAGTTTCCAACTTCTAAACATCTCGCTTCATGGGCAGGGTTGTCACCTGGAAATCATGAAAGTGCAGGAAAAAGAAAAAGTACAAGAACGGTTAGAGGAAATCCACATATTAAATCTGCATTGTGCGAAGCTGCATGGGCTGTTTC
>NZ_NUMC01000036.1:1256-1487 GCF_002577655.1 Bacillus sp. AFS040349
AAAGCACTCGTTGCCATAGGGCATCGAATGCTTACGATTGTCTATCATATGCTTCAGAACAAAGAACCCTACCAGGAGTTAACTTCAAATTAGCATTATAGACAAAAAATAGAAAAGTTAAACGAGAAACCGTAAGGTACGGTAGCTCTGCTTTCCTATTGCCAAATTTAATTATCTATAGCTTAATCAAAGTTGATCAAGTTTAAACAAGTAATTTATTTTCACAGAAAA
>NZ_NUMC01000037.1:0-45222 GCF_002577655.1 Bacillus sp. AFS040349
TAGTACGCTGTCACTTCCCGGAATTTGTCGAAAAAACAGCCCAACTTACACAAGTTGGACTGCTTCTACTACTAATCTAGCTCTTCTTCAATCGCTCCCCATGCATATCATGCAGCTTGAAAGCCATCATTAAATTAAACCTGATTTCAGCATCATTCAAATCAACATTTAGTAGTGATTCAATTTTTTCAAGTCTGTATAACAGGGAACTCCGGTGGATGAAAAGCTCATCTGAAGTACTTTTAATATTTCCGTTATTTTGTAGAAAAACGTATAAAGTATGATATAAATCTATGTTTTTATTTTCTGTATAAGTTAATAAAGGATCCAGCTGACTTTTTATAAACAAGTTAACCGCATTAGATTGATCGAGATGGTGGAGAATTGTATAAGCTCCAAGATCTTCATATAGTGAAAAAGAGATATGCTTCATCCTAATATTCATAACATTTAATGCTAAAAGTGCCTGTTGGTAACTTACATAATAATCTTTCATATTGCTTGTTGATGTACCAATCCCCAATAAAATCTTACAACCAGAAAACACTTCTAGTGACCATTTATCAATATTGTCATAAAGGTTTTTCCAATACTTTTTACTTTGAACATCATCATCCACTGGAATTAGCAGGATATAGTTTTCATCATGTGAAACAGTTAATATCCGAGAATCAAACTTTGCAAGATGTGACTTAATTGCATCCCATACGAGGACTTTTTTTGCTTGCTGTTCTAAAAGATCATCTTCATTTAATGAAATCGTCAATACCGCGACACGATGACATTTAAAAATATCCCATTGAAACAGGTTAGCATATTGAATGATGCTCTCTTGATCTTCGATTTTTCCCACCAACAATTTACTAATAAAGCTATCCTTAACCTGCTCTTTTGTATCGAGAACAAGCTTTTGCTTAATAAACTGAATCGAGCATATATTTCGTGCCATCTCAACCGTTAGCTGGTCAAATTCATTCATCTCGCTTGCTGTATTGCAAACAGCAAGATATCCTAATAAATTGCCTCCGCCGTTTATCACCCAAAAAGAAAACACACAGTCGTCTCTTTCAGGGTGTACGACAGTAAACTTCTCTTGTTTTTTCAGATTTTGCCTTAACCTTTTCGCTTGTAGTGCAAGGTTATCAGGTAAATTGTAATCGTTATCACAATTTCGGAAATTAAAAGCAATCGGCCTCATAAATCGATCATATAAAATAACTGTTTCTTGAAATAGATCTGAGAGCTTTAATGTAATTCCTTCAAAATCATCATCTTCAACTGTTTTTTTCACCAGTGATTGTTGAAAATCTAGTAAAAAGTGAAGACGGTTTTTATTATCTTTTTCACTTTTATATAATCGTGCATTCTCTAAGAGAGTCGCAACATGTGTTGATAGCATTTCTAATATTTTTAAGTCTTCTTCAGAAAAAGGTCTTTCGTATTTATTCTGAACATGAAGCACACCAATTGGCTTAAGATCAATTAAAAGTGGTACTGTCATTTGGGCGCATCCAATTTCCTCAAGAAATGGAAAGTATTCCTTAAGTGCATAGTTATCCTCAATCATCATTATATCGGGATATTCCATTTCACCATAAACAGGCTTTTGTAAGTCAAAGCAATTCTCTTTCTCATTATATAAATACATACAAGCAAAATCAGCATTTGTTGAATTCCCAGCTCTGTGTGTTACTTCTAAAAAATGCTGGTCTAGAGAAGAATCAAGAGACTGATTTTTGCTAATCCATTCAATTCCCTCTAGCTTTTTCAACTGATTTTCCTTTTGTCTAGCCACAGATAGAGCGACGGCCATATCTTTTCCAAATTCCTCAAAATGACTTTCCATCTCTAGAAGTGGAACATAACTTAAAAAGCCTACGATACAAAAACCAAAGTGTTGAATGTCATCATTTAACGGAACAGTAAACCATGTTTTCACATTTTCTTCCTTAAGTATCTCTGTTAACCTGCAAGAATCATTTGTTGCAGAAGCTTTATATGTTAAGCTTTGACGAAGAAGTTTGGAGGAACAGCTTGCCGCTAAAAGAGGGAAATGCTTAAGGACTGAAGGAATATTTCCACTCCATGCCTTAGGAATAAAAGAATCTCCCTCACTCAAAACGACTCCAACAAAATCACAATATAATTCAGAACGGAACGAATCAGCTAAATATTGAAGCACTTCATCTTCTGTATTAATTTTAATTAGCTGCCGGGATGTGGTTCGTAGATGATGCTCTACTTTTTTCATTAGTATTTCTCTCTTACTGTTTGACACACAATAACCCCCTATTTCCGTTTTTCTTGATACTAATAGTATAAAAGAAGAAAAACTTAATTGAAAAGGTAATCGTGATCGTTTAAACGATTAATCAACTTGATAAAATGAAATTTGAACATCATTTGGTCTTCTAATTCCTTCACCAATGAAAATCATTCGGTTCAAATAAGAGTATTTTTCACTGCTCGTTTCAAAAGACGGAGTAGTTTTGAAATAATAAGAACCATCAGGAACCTGCTCACCACGAATAATTTTATCTATGATTTCTTTAGGACCATGTCTGTATCCTTTATTAATCACATAAATGGGTACACCATCGTCCGTTTCAATTACATAGTGAGCAAGAGCTTCTGTTACACCATCATATCTTATCATCTGGTAATCTGCGCCTCCTGAAAGGACTTTGCCTTTTATACCATTACCTTCAAAAGTACCGCCAATAATCGGAATAACTCTCCTTATGCCTGTTCCAACATCCCCAACTTCAATTGGGTTAGCTACCTGAATATTTGCCTTAAAAACAAATGTCGTTTCCATCTATAAAATCCCTTTCTTTGCTGAAAATTTTTAGACACTTAAACAAAAATAGAAAATGGGCAACCTTCTACCATTCTTAAATTTCTTAAAGAATAGTAGCGAAGTTAACCCATTTGAAGCTAAAACCTGACAAATTTATTTTGCTACATTCACTGGGCGATTTGCTGGTTTAATCTCTTCTTTTGCTTCGTAATAATCTCCATGTTTTTCTTGGACAAACAGCATCGCGATTCCTCCGAGTAATGCAGCTCCTCCGATTGCAACAAAATTAAACTGCGGTAATAGATTCATTGCTAATAGGAACCCAACAAAGGTTGGTGCAACAATTCCTCCAATACGACCAAATGCCATTGTGCTTCCAAGTGCAGTGGAACGCATGCTAGAAGGATAGTATTGAGAAACAAATGCATTGGAGATGTTCTGTAATCCAACTGAAGCTGCACCAATGATCGCAATTAATACGAAAGCAATTGCCATACTATTTGTTAATCCGATAAAGGATAGCGCTATAGCACCGCAGAAGAATAAAGGAACAAGAACCTTTTTAAATCCAATTTTATCAACCAAACGACCAAAAATAATCGTACCTGCAATTGCCCCAATTTGCATGACAGCCGTAAATGCTAGACTTGAGCTAAGGTCATAACCTGATTGCATCATAAGTCGAGGTAACCATGTGTTCATAGAATAAATTAAAACAAATGCACTAAAGCAAGATATCCAGAACATAATGGTACTTAACGCACGTTTATCTTCAAATAGCTTCACAACTGGTGAACCTGGTTCTTTTGCCGGTGGCTTTACAAATTCAAACTCCCCACCAGTTCTTAAGCTTGGATCAATTTTCATTAATGTTTTTCTAGCTTCCTCTTCATTGCCTTTTTCAATAAGAAACCCTACCGACTCAGGGATACTTTTTAATAAAAATGGAATAAACAAAAGTGGAATACCCGCTAACCAATAAACAGGCTCCCATCCAACTGTTGGTAATAGAGAACGGCTAGTAAGTGCTGCTGTAAGTGCTCCAATAGAATATCCACAGAAAATGAAAGAAATAATAGCAGATCGAACTCGTTTTGGAGAAAACTCAGTAGCAAGAGCAATAACATTCGGCATTACCCCACCCAAACCAATTCCGGCAATGATTCTAAATATAGCAAATAAAATTGGACCTGTTGCAAAACCTGATATCATGGTAAAGAAACTAAATAAGAACGTTGTTAGCAAAATAATTTTTTTACGACCTATTTTATCAGACAGCATCCCAAAAATAACTGCCCCCAAAGCGGTTCCGATAACAGTGTAACTGCCTATTGCACCAGCCGTTACGTCTGAAATTCCCCACTCCTGAATTAATGATGGAACAGACGCACCATAAACGACAACATCATAACCATCAAAAGCAATAACCAAAAACAACCAAGTTATCAGCCATACATGAAACGAAGAAATTTTACTATTATCAATAACATTCATCGGGTTAATCACTTTCATTTTGTTAGCCCCCTATTAGATATTTTAGTAAACGCTTTCAATTTTACCTCCCTTTTCAAATATTCAGTTTTCTTATCCATATTGTAATAGAATAAGAAAAGAATAGTTAGCTACTTTATGTAGGAAAAAAGGAAATTTGTTTCGTTAAATTTGTGGAAAGAGTTGAATAAAAAAACTTCAATCCCATTTGGACTGAAGCTATGTTATAAAGTATTTTATTTAAAACTCTTTCATATCTTTTCTACTCAAATAACTATACACTTATTAAAAAATTGCTTTATTATGCTCCTTTGACAACAAGAATAGTAGCTAGCTTATAGATAGAGAATAACTCTATGAATGGAGATTTAATAATAGTAATTATCCAACGAGTATCACTTCCTAAAAAACGTTAACCTCAAAACATCCTTCATAAACTCATCAAACGTCCCGAAATTCTTCTGATTATACCACTTTTGAACAGTCTGCATTAACCAAAATGGAATGGCTTTACCGTCAATTAGATCGTAATACTGATAATATGCGTTTTTCAGGTGCTCCCACCGAAGATCGTTTCCATCCTTACTATATTCAGATACGTCAATAACCTTCGCTTTCCCTTGTTGAAGCAAGATATTTTTCAAATGAATATCTCGTGGGTTCAGTCCCTGTTCTTTTGCAAAATCCCTAGCATCTTCAACGTCCAAAATAACTTGATGTGGAATATGAATTCCTTGCAAAATGCAGTCGTATAAAGTAATACCCTCTTCAAAGCTTAAAACTAAGTAACGTTCATGAACAGCATAACAAGTAGCGAAAAATGGTGAATTCTTTAACCTTTGATATACCTCTGCTTCTGTTTGAATTTTTTCCTTTTTATCCTCTGCATAAAGCTTAAAGGCGTATTGTGGTTTATGTGCATATTGAAACACAGCAGCATCCGTCCCAACACCAATGCATCTTAAATCATCCAAGCTGCCGTGAATTGTTACAGGCTTATTATTTGGATTTGATGTGATTTTAATTTTAGACAACAGCTTATCAACAACTAACCATTCCTTTTCCATAGCTTCACCCTTTTTCTTGAGTACTTTAGTATTCTATACGTTTCTTGTTATTCCATATATATGCTAGTTCTAGGGCTATGACCCACCCACCAAGCCAAACAAACCCTGCAAGAAAACCTGCGAAAACATCAGATGGATAATGTACTCCCAAATAAATACGACTGATTCCAATTAATAAGATAAGACAAATGAGCGCAGCCACGACGACAACTTTACGAATCTTACTTCCATCATATCGAAGAGACAAATAAACTAAGAATCCATAAAGCAACATACTTCCCATTGAATGTCCACTTGGAAAACTCAAACCATCAACATCAATCAATCTATTATCATCAGGACGATCTCGATTGAAATAGATCTTTAATAGTGAATTAAGTAATCCTCCTCCTGCCACAACAATCAAAAAGCATAGAGTAGCTAATAAATCTTTGTATTTTAAGTAAAACCATACCATTCCAACAATAAGTAAGGATCCAAGCATTGTACTAGAGCCAAGATGAGTAATAAACACCATCACTGGATCCAATAACTGAGAAGAGTAGGATCTAACAGCACGTATCAACACTGAATCAAATGAAAATGAATTTTTCTCCAATAAGGTAAGTGACAATTGAAAAAAAACAACTACATTCATAGCTAGTCCAAAAAGTATTGTTAATAACCATATCTTTGACATATTAAGGTGTTTTCTCTTAATCTCATGTTTCAGAACAGATTTCATCCACATTCTCCATTCATTCATTTTTCAATAATCGAGTAGGAGGCGCCTCACGGCGCCGACCTCTCACACCACCGTACGTACGGATCCGTATACGGCGGTTCGAAAGTTTATGAAATCACATTATACAAAGATTTTAAGCCTAACTTTTGCCAATATTCATTGTTTAAGGCAAAATCTAGTTGAGGGCTTTTGGAGATGCGCCAATATTTCTTCCTTGAATTGGCGCATCTTTTTGCCTTGTCTTTTGAGACACCAAGTTTAATTAGGTTTTTGTATCTTGTTTTCGGTTTCTTCCACTCTTTCCATCTACAAGCTCTTAATCTGCGTCTTGTATGGGCATCTATCTTTTCTGCATATTTCTTTATGTCCCCCACTTTAAAATAGTTGCCCCAGCCTTGAATGAGTTGATTTATCTTCATAATCCGAAATTCCATACTTACTCCCCAATTACGATTCGTTAGCTTCTTTAATTTAATTTCGAATCTTTCCTTCGACTTTATTGGCACGTATACTCTCGTTTTCTTTCGGTAGAAGCTCACCCCTAAGAATACACGTGCGTTCGGCTTTCCCACTGCACTCTTTTCCTCATTTACCCGTAGTTTAAGCTTTCTTTCAATAAATTGAGTTACCCCAACCTTGACTCGTTCTCCAGCTTTTATGCTTTTAACATAGATGTTACAGTCGTCCGCATACCGGACGAATCTGTGTCCTCGTTTCTCAAGTTCCTTATCCAATTCATTTAGAATAATGTTACTAAGAAGTGGACTTAATGGACCACCTTGTGGTGTTCCTTCTCTATTTACTGTTACCACACCGTTTTCCATGATTCCAGCTTGTAGAAATCTTCGAATCAGTTTCAAGGTTGGCTTGTCATCAATCGTCTTTGCGATTAGTGCCATTAGTTTGTCGTGTTGCACTTTGTCAAAGAATTTCTCCAAGTCGATATCCACCACATACCTATAACCTTCCTCAATATAACTTCTTGCCTGTCCAATTGCTTGATGGGCACTTCTATTAGGACGGAAACCATAACTATATTCACTGAATTGCTTTTCAAAGATAGGAGTTAACTTTTGAACGATTGCTTGTTGGATCACTCGGTCCGTCACAGTAGGGATTCCTAGTTTTCTTTTTCCGCCATTAGGTTTTGGTATCTCTACCCTTCTAACTGGTTGAGGCTTGTATTTTCCTTCTCTCGCTAAGTGGATAATCTCTAGCCCGTTTTCCTTCAGATAAAGGCGAGTAGCTTCTACATCTTTCGCATCGACACCTGCTGCTCCTTTGTTCTTCTTAACCTTCTTGAAGGCTGAGTTTAGATTATCTCTATCGAGAATTTGTTCAATTAATGTTTTATCTGATTTCATATTGGCTCCCATGTTCTTGAGATTGCACAAGGATAACTCCACTCTAAAGATAGACTCTTACTTTCCGAGTATCACCTCTATCTTTAGTCATCTAATGATTGGCTGTGTCTTTGTTTCCTTGTCATGTTACTCTAACAGGGTTCCTCCTTTCGTTCCGTCCTTCCCATCGTTAGATGGTACTATGACTTCAGCTGACTTCTCTTAGTTCAGTTACATATCACTATGTAAGTTCCTATTTTAAAGGGTGTCTAAGAGATCTCCCAGGGTAAGTTCATCCACTTTCTCCTCATATATCTGCCACATTTATCGCTATTCTACCGAGGATATTTTGGACTTTGTTTTGTTTTGCAAACTCGTCCTAAAATAACGACCTCTAATGTGATTCGTATACCTCAGACCAAGGATTTGCCTAGGGCTTCCTTCAGATTCCATGTCGCCATGGACACCCTTGCCTTCGACTAATGGTTCGCTATCCCAACGCCCATAACGGACTTTCACCGTCTAGTTGATGAACATGCCTGGCACACAAAAAAAGACCCTTACTATTTAGTAAAGGTCTAAAAAAAGACCTTCACCAATTAATAAAATTGGCAAAGGTCTCGCTAACAATATAAATTGCCAACAAAGCCGGGGCAATAATATCCCGAAATGACGACTTTGTTTAACAGCTACTCCCCTTTGAGGAATACGATCATTTAGTTGAGCTAATTCTAGCAAAATATGTGATAATGGTCAATCATTAATAGCTGGGAATTCATCTCAAAGAATGAGTGGTGACTTTTTATCATCTATTTCACAACAGGATTCTTCTGTACCTCATTTAACTGATGAATCATTCCCTGCAGCATCTCTTCTGTAAACTTTCCATCACTAAAATTAGATAAAGCACGTAATGGCATATATTTCATCATCGCTGCCATCATTTCTGTACCTTCCCCTTCGTCATCAGCAGCTGCTGCAAACGGACTTCCTTCTTGAGCTCTTGCTAACATTTCTTTCGCTAGTGGTGCAACTTTAAGGTTTGCAAGCAGATCTCCAATTGTTGTATTACGATGAACAACTAATGGAAGCTCTAATGAAGATTCAACGTTTACCTTTTCTGATAAAACAATCTCTTTTGAGCTTTTTCCTACTAATAGTTTGAACTCTCCACTTTCTACATGCCAATCTTTTAACTCTGTATTGTAGTAAGCAAAAGCACGTTTATCTAACGTAAATTTAACGGCTTTTTCCTCGCCAGGTTGTAATTCTACTTTTTCAAACCCTTTTAATTCCTTCTCAGGTCTGCTTACACTGCTTTCTACATCTTTTACATAAAGTTGAACAACTTCCTTACCAGCAATAGCACCTGTATTTTTCACATTTACTGTAACAGTAAGTGTTTCTGTATCTTTTAGTTGGTTTGAGCTTACTGATAGATTGCTATATTCAAATGTTGTATAGCTAAGTCCAAATCCAAATGGGAATAAAGTTTCTACATTTTTTGTATCATAATAGCGGTAACCAACGAAAATTCCTTCGCGATACTCCACTCGATCTCCCTCACCTGGGAAGAATAAATAAGAAGGATTGTCACTTAATCTTTTTGGGAATGTTTCAGCAAGTTTCCCGCTAGGGTTTTCATCACCAAAAAGAATATCTGCAATGGCTCCGCCAAGTGCTTGACCTCCAAGATAACCCTCAAGTAATCCTTTTACTTTATCTAACCATGGCATTTCAATTGGTGCACCGTTGCTTAACACAACAATAATATCCGAGTTCACTTCAGCAACGGCATCAAGTAAACGCTTTTGATTTTCAGGAATGTGTAAGTGTACACGATCATAGCCTTCAGATTCGTAACGATCTGGTAAACCTGCAAACAAGACAACTGTTTCTGCTTGTGCTGCCACTTCTTTTGCTTCATGGATTAATGCTTCATCAATCTCATCTTTATCACGATAGTATCCTTGGGCATAAGTAACACTTGCTTCTGGTCCAGCAGACTTTTCAATTTCCTCTACAATGTTTTCAAGCTTTGTTGGCTTAATATGAGAGCTTCCTCCACCTTGATATCTTGGTGCTTTGGCAAATTCTCCAATTACTGCGATACTACCTTCTTTTTTAAGTGGTAGAATGCTGTTTTCATTTTTTAATAGCACCATGCTTTCTCTCGCAGTTACTCTAGCTAACTGATGATGCGCTTCTTGATCATATGTTGCATTTTCTTTCTTTTCTTCAACTGCTTTAAAAATAATACGGAGAATACGTTCCACAGCAGCATCAAGCTTTTCTTCAGGTAAAGTACCATTTTGAACCGCTTCGATCACTTTATTTTCACCGATTCCTTTTGAAGCCGGCATTTCTAGCTCTAACCCATTAGCCAAGGCAACATCACGCTCATTTACTGCTCCCCAGTCAGAAACAACAAAGCCTTCAAAGCCCCACTCATCTTTCAAGATATCATTTAATAAATAGTTATTTTCAGAAGCAAACTCACCGTTAATTTTATTGTAAGAGCACATCACTGTCCATGGCTGTGATTGTTTTACTGCTCCTTCAAAGCTAGCTAGATAGATTTCACGGAATGTTCTTTCATCAACAATCGCATCCGTTGACATTCTGCGGTGCTCCTGATTATTCGCTGCGAAATGCTTTAGTGATGTTCCAACACCTTGACTTTGAACACCTATAATATGATTTGCTGCCATTTCTGATGAAAGGTACGGATCTTCAGAGAAATACTCAAAGTTACGACCACATAAAGGCGAACGCTTAATGTTTGCACCAGGTCCAAGAAGAACAGCTACATCCTCAGCCTGACATTCTTTTCCTAACGCAACCCCAACTTGCTGGATTAGATTACGATCCCATGAGCTCGCCATTCCTGCAGCAGATGGAAAGCATGTCGCTGGTACACTGTCGAATAACCCTAAGTGGTCAGCCCCCATTCTTTGTTTTCGTAATCCGTGTGGGCCGTCTGTTACCATAATTGATGGAATTCCTAATCGTTCAATTCCTTTTAGGTTCCAGAAATCTTTACCGGAACATAGCCCGGCTTTTTCTTCTAATGTCATCTGAGAAATAAGAGCTTTAATGTCTTTTGCCACCATAATCCCTCCATAAAATAGATAAAGTAAACGCTTTCTAGTAAACTATATGTTTTATTATAAATAACAAGCCTATATATTTTTGGTATTATTTTAGTATTTTTAGCTATATTTTAATATTATATTCTGTATGGTATCATTCAAATAAAATGTGAGGAGACAAAGATGATACTTAAGGACGTAGATTATATTTGCAAACTGATTTATGAATCCTTTAACATTCCTATTACCTTCATAGATCACAACGATATGGTTAAATTTGAACAGTCTTCTCTTAGTTTTAAAAATCCTAACAGCTCGTTTCACCACAACATATTCAAGCAATTTAACTTTAGAAAAGAAACATTTCTATTCCCACTGTTCGTCAAAACAGAACACTATGAAGAATTTTTTTTCATTCAAATTAGACAGGAAAATGAGTATAAAGGAATGATCATTGTCGGTCCAACTCTTGCACCCGAGCTAACAAATGATAGACTAACAGCACTCATAAATGATATGAATGTTCAAAAGAGTCTAGGTGAAAAACTCGTTTATTATTTTGAAACCCTTCCCCGACTTTCTCATATGAAATTAATGAATATTAGCATGCAAATATACTATATGCTTTACCAGGAAACACTGGACCCGGCAGAAATCATTTTAAAAAATAGTAAAGTTGGAGATCTTCCATTCAAAATTGAAGATCCCCAAGTAACCATTTCGCAACAACGGGAAAATGTCTCATTTCATCATGATTTTATGTATGAGAAAAGGCTATTTCAATTCATTAAAGAAGGTAGGAAGGAAGAATTCTTAAAGATATTTAAAATAAGTCCCGAAAACGGTAAGGTTGGAATTCTTTCTAAAAAAAGTCAGTTACGTCATAGTAAAAACCTTGGTATTACTGCGATTACTTTAGCAACACGCGCCGCAATTGAAGGTGGTCTTCATTATGAAATTGCTTATACACTTAGCGATTTGTATATCCAAAGCTTAGAGGAATTAACAGATTGTTCATTGATTGATCCTTTTATAGAACAAGCATTAAGTGAATTTGCCGATCATGTACGTAAGCAGAAACAACAAAGCTACTCTAAGCCAATAAACAAGTGTATGAATTATATTTATACACATCTTTACGAAGAATTGACCCTAACACAACTTGCGGAACTAGTAGATATGCACCCAAATTATGTATCTTCTCTTTTTAAAAAAGAAGTAGGAATATCAATTGCGGAATATATTCATAAAACGAAAATCGATGAAGCCAAAACATTGTTAACTTTTACGGACTATTCACTTTTAAAAATTTCGACAATCTTAAACTTTCATGATCAAAGTTATTTCACAAAGGTGTTTAAGAAATATACCGGTATAACACCTAAGAAGTACAAAACTTTAACATAAGAAAAAGGTGAGTAGCAAATAATACATTTTGCTACTCACCTTTTAAATATAATACATATACGGCGTTTGATGGTTTTTATCAGAAGAAGTTGATACCTTTATTTTCTTATTTTCAAGTAATTTTTCAATCGTATAATAATTCATTTCTTCATTAAATTTACGATCCCAGCCTAATTTATTTGCTGTTTCTCTAACAGTCCCCTTCATTCCGACAAAGAACATGCTAATATCTTTTTCCTTTTTTAGTTGTTCCTTCAAGTCTTCTATTACCTCAAACGATGGAGTGTCCATATCATTAACTCCAGAAAAATCGATAATAATCATGTTAGCCAGAGGCTTTAAATAAAGAAACTCCCTGATCTTTTCTTCCAAATAAGAAATGTTTGCAAAGTGAATGGAAGAATCAACTCGAATCATAATTAAATCTTCAAGTGTTGTCGCTTGAGGAAATCTCTTTATATCACGAAATATTTGTTCCTTTTCAAGATATCCCATTTCAATAATATTTGGCCTTGTTATTCTTGCTAACAACAAACAGAAATTAAAAATAGCACCAACTAAAATTCCCCACTGAATTCCAACAAATAAGGTGACAAAAAAGGTGACAATCCAGCTCCATCCATCTATTGATCTTACATTGAACAAGAATTTTGCTTGTTCAATATCAATTAATTTATAGACGGCAACGATAATAATCGCAGCTAGAACTGCACTCGGCAAATAATAAAAATAAGAGGTAAATAACATCAATGTAATGATCATAAACAAACTAGTGAAAATTGACACTAATTGCGTAACGCCACCACTTTGATGATTCACTGCACTTCTTGAAAAGCTTCCATTAACAGGGAAAATCTGAAACAACGAACCTAGCATATTAGCTAAACCTAATGCCTTTAACTCGCGATTTGGGTTAAGTTTATATTTTTCTTTATCCGCAATTGTTTTTCCTATTGCCAATGACTCCATAAAGCCAAGCAAAGCAATGATGACTGCTGGTATAATTAATTGCTTCACACTTTCTAATGAAATCGTTGGCAATGAAAGAGACGGAAATCCATTTGGCACCGTACCAACAATCTGAACACCTTTTTCTTGTAATGAAAAAATGTACACACTAAGTGAAGACAACAGAATTAAGACAAGAGCAGCTGGAAAACGAGAGTTTATTTTTTTGAGAATAACTAAGAAAATGATACTACTTACTCCTAAGAGAACAGTCATCCCATGTAAGTTCGTCAATTCCCTACCTATTCCAATTAGTAAATGATGGGCTTGAAAATACGTACCAAGATCGATTCCAATCAGATGCTTTAACTGACTTAGACCAATGATGATAGCTGCGGCTGAAGTATAGCCACCCAGCACAGATGGTGAGATAAATTTCACAATAAAACCCAGTCGTAATACTCCTAGTAAACATTGAATCGTCCCCACCATAAGTGCCAATAAAATAACAAGCGTGATATAATCCTGTGACCCTGGCTCACTTATGCTTGATATTCCTGAAAAAACAAGTAAAGAAGTTATGGCTGTTGGTCCAACCGATAAATGCCTTGAAGAGGCAAATAATGCATAAATAATTAAAGGAATGGTTGAAGCATATAACCCCATAACGGGTGGTAAACCAGCTAACATCGCATATGCCATACCTTGAGGAACGAGCATCACAAATAAGGTTAAGCCTGCAATCAAATCTTTCATCATTAGACTTTTGTTATATGGTTGTTCTAAGCCTGGTGGTATATATTTTTTAATGGTCATCTTTACCATTTCCTTTACTTTTAAAGTTCTTCTTATCTATACGATAACACGCTTTTTCACGGAGGCATATTGCAACAAATGCATAGCATATAACAGATTGTTATAGCTAGTTTATTTTCCTGATAAGCCGACCTAGGGTATTATATAAAGATAAGATAAAAATGTCTAATTGGGAGGGTATGTATGAATATAGAAAACCTGAAAATGTTTTGCTTAGTCGTTGATGAAGGAAGCATTAGTCAAGCAGCAAGATTAAGCTTTGTGTCTCAGCCGGCTGTGACAAGACAAATCCGCCAATTAGAGAATTTTTATGGTACTTTATTATTTGATCGGACAGAAGGAAAGCTTATAGTTACAGAAACAGGGAAAATGCTCTATCCTTTTGCCAAAGCCATTATTAATGATTTTGATAGATCTAAAGAAGTGATCCTTCAGGCTACCGGAGAGTATAATTCAAATCTTAGGGTAGGTGCTTCTCTGACAATTGGTGAGTTTCTATTACCAAGTTTACTTGGTCGATTTAAAAAACATGCACCAGAAATAAAAGTAACCTTAACGATTCGAAACACACCAAGTGTGTTAGAGGATTTAACGAACGATGTGATAGATATTGCATTAGTTGAAGGAATTGTTGAAGATAAACATCTAATTGTTGAGAAATTTGCCAATGATGAACTCATCCTCGTTTGCTCACCTGATCACCCATGGAAGGACCGATCTGAAATTCAAATTGAGGAATTAGCAAATGAAAAAATGATTTGGCGTGAATCAATTTCTGGAACAAGACTCATCGCAGAAAATGCCCTGAAAGAGTATGGAATTTTGGAAAAGATAAATAGTTATATGGAAATCGGTAGCACACAAGCCATAAAAAGTGCCGTTGAGTCAGGTCTTGGAATTAGCATACTTTCTAAACTAACTGTTGCCAGAGAATTAGAACAAGGCTATTTACAAGAAATAAAAATTAAAGATGTACATATTGAAAGAAGCTTATGGCTCGTTAAAAAGCCGCAGCGGTTTCATCGAGAAGGTGTTTCTCAATTTGTAGAGTTTATTCAGCATTAAGAACAAAAGTACTGGAGCTGGATGTCAAAGTACAATCCACAATCTCTGTAATACATAATTTCTTGTAAGCAATAAAAAGGCAACAANNTTGTTGCCTTTTTATTGCTTCTACAACCCAAACAAATTAGGCAAAAACAAGCTTATCTTAAAAGCTGTCTAAACTAGTTATCATCTTTTGTGCTGAAAGCCGCTTACTCCGCCACTAGCCAAATCTATTATTCAAAGAGTAAACTTTTTAGAAAAATTCATATAAAAATTGAGATAAACTTAAAACAGCTAACGATTGTCCGTATGGCATTGTTGTCGTTTTGATTTCTTTATAAAACTCTAATGTATCACCCATACCTGTTCCAACTGATACCTTTTGCAAAGCACCTTCATCATTAATTTCCTTCACAATTCCACGAATTGCTTTGTAAGCTGTTTCTCTATATTCTTGACCAATATATCGTTTATGAACAGACTTCAAAATGCCATAAGCAAAGCCAGCTGTTGCAGAAGCTTCTAAATAAGATGTTTTGTCATTGATTAATGTATGCCATAATCCGCTTTCATCTTGATATTCAGCTAATGCTTCAATTTGTCTTTTTAATGTATCAAGAAGATATTCTCTTAAGAAATCTCCCTCTTTTAAATCAAGAATTTCGATAAATTCCGGAATGGCAATGGTAATCCAGCAGTTCCCTCTTCCCCATAATGCTTCTGCATAATGATGGTTTTCTTCAAAAGTCCAGCCGTGAAACCATAATCCTGTTTTACGATCACTTAAATACTTTATATGAATTAAAAATTGTCTTTTCGCTTCTTCAATATATTCTTGTTTATTGAAAAGTCTTCCGATCTTGGCCAAAGGCAAAACCGTCATCATCAAGGTGTCATCCCATAGCTGATTTTTATTTTCAGGGCCGTATGTCATATGTTGAAGACCGTTTTCCTCAGTTCGTGGCATATCATGCATAACCCACTCTGCCCAATTTTCTAAATAAGGAACAAATGTCTGATCCTTCGTTTCTTCATATAGAAACGCTAGCGTTAATAGAGGAGCCATTGTATTCACATTTTTTGGTGGTACCCCTTCTTCAAATCTAGCTTGAAACCAATCGGTCATTATAGTTAATGCCTTCTGACTATTTGTTAGTTTCCAATATTTAAAGATTCCATACAACCCAACACCTTGCGGCCAGTTCCAAACATTCCAGCTCTTATCATCAACAACTAAACCATCAAAGTTTAATAAAAATTCACCTGTATTATCTTTTATTTGTGAAAGATTATCCATCAATACATCTATGTAGTTAATAATCTCAGTTTTCTCTAGAAAAGCTTGTTTTTGAGTCATTGTAATCCCTCCAAAAATTATTGTAATAGCTTTAAATCTCAAAAAGATAAAACGTTTTCAATTTCATTTAAAGTTCTCTTTGATTGGTCATAACCTTTTGTTTCTCTGTTATTCAACGTTTCTTTTTTATTTATTATGTTTATTTAGTGCCACTTTTGTTCGTTTATTTCCACTTTCATTATAAAAAATTAATGACTTGTGGTCAATAGGGTTTCTTTTATTATGTTTTGCTAGATTACTAAAAAACGCTGAAACCAGTTTTATCACAACAACATCAACATTTTTATATTTTTAGGAAAATAAAAAAATAACTACCAAAATTACTTTGGTAGTTATTTGTAAGTTTTATATGTAATAAAAAGAATTGTACTTTAATTTAAAACTGATAATAGGGTTTTCTTAAAACTTTGATAAACATACAGCCAAAGTGCTTGTTCCTCTTTATACCGTCTTTGTAATGATGAAATCATTTCTTTTTGTTTTTCCGGAAAAGAAGGATCATCCTTTGCTGGAAGTGTAGCTCTGAGATCATCTACAATCTGCTGAACTTCTGGTGCACGAGGACCCCATTTTCCAATTAGTGTACCTTCATCATTCAAAATTAAAACAATCGGTATCGCTCGTCCACCATTTGTTAAATGTCGGTCAATAAGTTCTGTATCAGCATCTCTTAATGTAACACGAACCTCAATATCTGAAGCCTCAGCCAGCTTTCGTATCACAGGATTAATCATCATAGCATCACCACACCAATCTTCTGTAATAATTAAAAAGTGTAGTGAATGCTTTGCTAATTCGTTGCCAAACCCATCTTCTGGTAGTTGGAAGGATTGATAAACATTGAAGCTTTCCTCTCTTAAATTGCCCATATCCTCCATATATTGTTGAATTGACTTGCCTTCTCTAAAATACTGTTCTTCTGTTTTCATGAAAACACCTCTTTTACGTCTTTATATCATCATATTAAGCCCGAATTATTTTAAATGCAAAAATTGGTGCGAATTTATCCAAAGTTTCATAAATGGTCAAGTGATCGCAGCTGACGCGGGCTGGACTGCGTACTAAGAATAAGCCAAAAAACAAGCCCTGAAAATCTTTTCGGGTGTCCTGTTATAGTTAAAATTCAATTAGTGATTTAGATGAAGCATCTATTTCTAGGGAATTATTCATGAGGGTATACGTAGAAGTTGTAGAATTGTGATTCGTAAATAGAACGGCATATCGATTCACAAGTGAAGATTTTTACTATTACTGTCTACTCATTTTTTCTATTTCAGATTCTACTTTATAGACTCTTTTGTTTAATACTTCTGTTCGATCATCAACATAATCAACAATCTTATCAGTATATAGGCCTAAACTATCAACAAGGTTTTTTTGCAACTTTTCTTGGCCAGCTTCTAGTCTTTTCTGACCTTCCCGCAATTCATAAGTATCTTTCTTTAATTCATTTGTATCTTTTCTTAACTCTCTGGTATCTTTCTTCAATTCATTTGTGTCTTTTCTCAATTCATTTATATCTACACGCATTTCTTTTATTTCGTTTAACATTTGCCTTAAAATCTCTTCCATATTCCTCTCCTCCTTTCCTATGTTCTTAAACTGATTATACCACCCTATATATTAATAAGGGATAAAAAAGATTTCTAGACATAGGCAATTGATTATTTATAATAAATCAAATTACAACTTATGACATTTGTACATAAACTAAACAAGGAGTGCACGAAGCTTATGTATGAAAATGTTGGAGGGAGAATTATGAAGGATGATGAAACTGTTCACTCTCATGGAATGGAACTTGGAATTTATTCTTTAGCAGATTTACGTCCTAATCCCTATACAGGAGTAACGATCAGTGCTAAGCAGCGAATCGAAGAAATCATTGAAGCCGCAAAGCTTGCAGATGAGGCAGGACTTGAAGTTTTTGGTTTAGGTGAGCACCATCGATTTGATTATGCAGTGTCATCTCCTTCTGTTGTATTGTCTTCGATTTCTCGCGTAACCAAGAGAATAAAACTAACAACCGCAACCACAGTCTTTAATACCAACGATCCTGTTCGTTTATATGAAGATTTTTCAACACTTGATCTTTTATCAAACGGCCGTGCCGAAATCATTGCCGGTCGAGGAGCCTACTTGGAATCATTTCCTCTCTTTGGATATGATATAAAAAATTATGATGAATTATTCGAGGAAAATATTATCCTATTCCAAAAGTTGAATAAAGAAAAAAATGTAACGTGGGAGGGGAAGTTCCGCTCTCCTCTGCAACATGCAGATATTGTTCCACGGTCATTTCAAGATAAACTTCCGTTATGGGTTGGTGTTGGTAGTACACCGCAAAGTGCTGCACGTGCGGGAAGATTAGGTACCGGATTAGTTGTCGTTACCTTTGGAAAAGATTATCGGGTCTATAAAGAGCTTGTAGATATCTATCGAAAAGAAGCAGATAAATATGGAGTGTCTCCTACAGAGATTAAAGTAGCAGTTAGCGGACACGCCTACCTTTCACAAACAGCTGAAAAAGCAAAAAAAGAATTCTTTCCCTATCATTCAAGCTATTGGAGATCAATGAATTCAAATCAGGAATGGCTAAGAAATGATTTTGAAAAGATAACCAGTGAGAAAGGATCACTATTTGTGGGAAGCTCACAACAAATTATCGAAAAAATTTTACATCAATATGAACTTTTTGGACATCAGCGTTTTATGGCGCAAATTGATATTGGAGGAATGCCTTTTAAAACTGTGGTTGAAAACATTGAACGCTTAGCCACTGAAGTAGCACCTGTAATAAGAAGGGAAACAAAGAAATAGAATGGTATCAAGGAATTGTCAGGAGGTATGCTCATGTTTGATGAAATTGAAAAAAGAACAGGATTAACGGTGAACGATCTTGTTAAAATGATGGAATTTTTCAAACAAACGGATTTCCAAAAGGAACAAGAGCTTCGAACCTTTATTCGAAAAGTATCTCAGACTGCCAAAAAACCGATATCAAAGAAAACGGAAAACTTGATTGTTCAAACCTATGAATCTTTTCAGAACGATACAAAGATGTATAACAGCAGAAGAAGAAATTCATAGGAACTTCTTCTTTCTGCTTCCTTGTTTATTCTGTGTGGAAGGGTCACTTATTACGTTTATTTCTCCCTTCCATTTAAATAAAACACTACTGACTGATAATCTCCGCCTCGTTCAGCCAATTTTCCGTTTACTCCATTAAATTCAACAGGCAAAGGTAAACCTCGATAAACTAGTTCATCACCATAATAGGCTTTTTCTCCATTCACTTCATACAACAAGTTAACATCAAGTCCTTTTAAAAGCAGCACCTGCTGCTTCTTTGGATTCGCAGTCGCAAGGACTTTATACCATCCAACCAACACTTCCTTTCTATCTTTTGAAACAATCATCCATGCTGTTTCGTTTTCTTCAAAAGGACTTTGAAGACGATAAAATTCTCCATCTCGAATAAGTTTACGGTGACTTTTGTAAAATTGCACTTGAGTTTTGATGATTTCGCGCTCTTCCTCTTTTAGCTCTAGTGGATTTAACTCATAACCAAATGTACCAAAATAGGCAGTATTTGCTCTTGTTTCGATTGGTGTTTTTCTCAATGTTTGATGATTTGGAACAGCTGAAACGTGTGAACCCATACTATAAATAGGATAGGCAAGTGATGTTCCGTATTGAATTTTAAGACGTTCCACTGCATCGGTATCATCACTTGTCCAAGCTTGTGGAGCGTAATAAAGCATACCTGGGTCAAATCTGCTTCCACCACCAGCACAAGATTCGAATAAAACATCAGGAAATTCAGATGTTAGTTTTTCATATAAATCATAAACACCTAAAATATAGCGATGAAAAAATTCCCCCTGTTGTTCTTGGTTATGGGCAGATGAGTAGGCATCTGTTATATTTCGATTCATATCCCATTTAATATAAGAAAGCTTTGTTTTGCGGATGATACCCGCCATTTTTTCATATAAATAGTTCACTACTTCAGATCTTGAAAAATCCAACACAAGTTGATTTCTTCCGAAGACAAGGTGCTCCCCAGGTCTTCCAACAATCCAATCAGGATGCTCCTTATACAGCTGACTTACCGGATTTATCATTTCCGGCTCAAACCATAAACCAAACTTCAGATCCAATTCCTTTAGTTTGCTCGCTAATGATTCCAAGCCATTCGGAAGTTTGTCTTCATCTTCAAACCAATCACCAAGTGATGATGTATCATCATTTCGTTTGCCAAACCAACCATCATCTAAAACAAATAACTCAATCCCTAAATCTTTAGCACTTTTCGCAATATTCACTAGCTTTTCTTCATTAAAATCAAAATAAGTTGCTTCCCAGTTATTGATTAAAACAGGTCTTTCTTCTTTTTTCCATGGATCACGAATTAAATGCTGACGATATAATTGATGAAAAGCCTGACTCATCCCGTTTAACCCTTTATGAGAGTAAGCGATCACTACTTCTGGCGCTTGAAAGCTTTCATTCTCCTTCAGATTCCACTGAAATTGATGTGGATGAATCCCCATCATCACTCTTGATGTTTCATAATGATCAACCTGAACCTGCGCTAGAAAATTACTGCTATACACAAAATTAAATCCATACACTTCATTATGATGCTCTGTTGTATTTTCTCGTTTTAAGGCAATAAAAGGGTTATCATGGTGTGAGCTAGCGCCTCTAATGCTAGAGATGGAAGATATGCCTTGTACAAGTTCTCTTTCTTTTATATGTCTTTCTCTAGACCATGTTCCAGATAGATGCACCATTTTAAAGTCTGAGTCTGGAAGATCAATAGATGAACTCATGAGCTTATTTAATGAAAGTGTATGTTCTCCTATATTCTCAATTTTTACAGTGCGGGTAATAACCGGCAAATGATGAAAAACGGTATAAAATAATTGAAGACTTGCGCTTACCTGGTGATCTTCTAGTGTCACAATAAGTGTCGTAGCTTCTTCTTCTCCAGCATATGTAGCAGGTAGTCCTGTTAATTTTGGCTTTCCTTTTACTATCTCATATCCTTGGTATGCAAATAAATTTCCAAGTCTGCCTTCAGAATCAACAACCTCAATCGCAGCCTCACGAAAATCCCCTTTACCTGGTACCGGAAACTCTTGACGTGTTGTTTCAAGAGAAAAAGCTGGGTCATCTTGATAAAAATGACAGCTTGCGGCTGTAGGAAGATCATTTCGCTGAAAATGTGAAAAATCCTCACGATGACGAAGGGCCTTTCCAAAATAAAGCTGCCCAAGACTACCATTCTTTAACACTTGAAAAATATAACTAATTTGACCATTTGTTAAGTGAAATTGTTGCAGTTGATCGTTTATATGAATGTACATGTTTCAACTCCTCTGATTGACAGTCTTTCATTGGTTGATTACCTTTGTTATCGGGAATGGATTTTGGTCTCGGGAACAGTTTCTGTCCCGGTTTTGGTTTTGCCTAGTTCGAGACAGTATTCTGATCTTTCCAACGGGTTCTGTCCCGATTCTGCCTGTATCAAGACTGTGGCTTGATCTTTCCACCAGTTTCTGTCCCGATTCTGCCTGTATCGAGACTGTGGCTTGATCTTTCCACCAGTTTCTGTCCCGATTCTGCCTGTATCGAGACTATGGCTTGATCTTTCCACCAGTTTCTGTCCCGATTCTGCCTGTATCGAGACTGTAGTCTGATCTTTCTACCGGTTTATGTCCCGATTCTACTTGTATCGGGACAGTAGCCTGTTCTAGCCGACGGTTTATGTCCCGATTCTGCCTGTATCGAGACTGTAGTCTGATCTTTCTACCGGTTTATGTCCCGATTCTACCTGTATCGAGACTGTAGCCTATTCTATCTACCGGTTCCTGTCCCAATCCCACCTATTTCGAAACCGAAGTGAGCTTGAAAAGAATTTCAAGCTCACCCCTGTTAAATCCCTTCACGCTGAATCACAAATTCAAATTCCATATCTCTATTTGCTTTTATCACATGTTCCTCATGGACAGGAGCACCCCAGCTATCATCTCCACCAACACCCATTTGCTTCCCGGCAACGGTGATCACAGTGTAATGTACATTAGGTAGTTCATAATGATGCTGTGCATTTTCAAGCTCAAAAGCTGTATACGGTGAGACATTGCACTCAATTGGAGTGTCCTTTGCGGCGATCATCAGTCCTTCGCCATCCTCATTTGTTATCCGAACTCTTCTGACTCCTGTACGATTTCCAGATTCTTGTGGTTTCAAATACGCAGCCATATTATCTTTTACTGTGTTCTTAAACACACCAAGTCTTGCCCCTTGAGCTCGATCGGAATAGTTTTCTTCCGGTCCCATTGCATACCATTCTAAGTGATCATAGCGAGCTGGAACCTTAAAGGATAAGGCAAAGATCGGCATCTGTGGTAACCCTTCTACTCCTTTGTACGATGACTTTACATGAATGCTTCCATTAGGACTTACCGTATAAATCGTGTTTACTTCAATATCTGTATGAATGGAAAACTTATAAGTAAATGCGACCACAACGGTATTTTCATGAGTTGATAGCTCAACCTTTGTACATCTCCGTGCCATACTTGCCGATAACCAGCAGCCTGAAACAAAAGCTTGAGCATACCCTCTATCATTGTCTGTGGTTGCCCGCCAGAATAATGGTGCAGGGGGGAAGGCAATCATTTCTTTACCTGAATAAGTAATAGACACTAAGCTCCCAACTTGCTTTGAGAAAATGATGCTAAAATCTCTACCATGAACACCGATGTTAACGTCACCTTCTACCAATCTAACAGTCTCATCAGATTGGGTCGGAAGGGTATCATCACCTTTTTTATCAAAAACATATTTCCCGAATGCCACCTCGTGCCCCGCTTCTGCCCAATCTGTTTTTTCTTTTAATAGAAAAGCAACTTGAACATAATACTCACCAAATTTGTTCACAAGATTCTCATCACACCAAGCAATATTCAATCGCTGTTCACTTTGCGGTAATACGTTCACCTCATCTGTTTTTTCACACACCTTCTCCCCCTCAAGAAAAAGAGTGTACTTTAACAAATAATCTGAGGTATCTTTAAACACATTCTTATTCTTAATCGTTACACCTGTTTCATCTGCTTCAAGCTTAATATTTTGATATAAAAATTTAACTTCCTGCATCTTAGGAGAAAGCTTTCTATCAGCATAAACAATTCCATTCGTACAGAAGCCGTAATCTGTTGGGCGGTCTCCAAAGTCTCCGCCATAAGCTAAAAACTCATTTCCATAACGATCTTTTTGGACAAGAGATTGGTCCATATAATCCCAAATGAATCCACCTTGATACATCGGGTATTTATCCTCTAATTCTGTGTAGTAATTCATACCGCCTAAAGAATTTCCCATCGCATGCATATATTCGCAGCTTATATACGGTTTTTCTGGGTTGTTTGTTAAATACTCCTCGATATCTGCCGGCTTTGCATACATGCGGCTTTCCATGTCACTAGTATCATTGTAAGTACGGTCGTAGAACACACCTTCATAGTGAACGAGTCTACTAGAATCAACAGATTTAAAGTATTTCGTTACATTCAGAATCACTTCACCTGCATATGACTCATTTCCACATGACCAGATAAGGATAGAAGGATGATTTTTATCTCGTTGGAACATTGATATTGCCCGATCTAACACAATGTCCTGCCATTCTGGTTTATTTCCCGGGATATTCCAGGAAGGTTCAACAGCACCCATCTTTTGCCATGAACCATGTGTTTCCAAGTTCATTTCATCAATCACGTAAACACCATATTCATCACATAATTCATACCAGTAGCTTTGGTTTGGATAATGTGATGTGCGGACTGCATTGATGTTATTTTGCTTTAATGTTTTTATATCCCAAAGCATATCTTCCTTTGTAATAGCACGTCCTGTTCGATGATGAAACTCATGGCGGTTTACTCCTTTAAAAACAATACGCTTACCATTTAGCTTCATCACTTTATCAACAAGTTCAAATCGTCTAAAGCCAAGCTTTTGCGGAACAACTTCAACGATCTCTCCTGTTTCATCAATAAGTTGAATATAAAGCTTATACAAATAAGGATTTTCTGCACTCCACAATTCTGGTGACTCAACATTCATCGTAAACGTCAGTTTTTCTCCATTTAAATCAACACTAGTTGATCCAACAAATTCTCCCTTTTTATCCACTAATTCAGCGAAAACCTTTGAACCAGCAGCAGCAGGTGAACTTAATTGAAGATCAACCTTCAGCGTTCCCTTTGTATAGGTTTCATCAAGATCTGCATGAACATAGGCATCATATACATGCATTTTCGGCACAGTGTACAAGTAGACCTCACGGAAAATTCCCGAAAACCGCCAGAAATCCTGATCCTCAAGCCAGCTTCCTGTACTTCTTTGGTACACCTCAACCGCAAGCTTATTTTCCCCTTCCTGTAAAAAAGGAGTTAATTCAAACTCAGCAGGTGTAAAGCTGTCTTCGCTGTATCCGATAAAATCGCCATTTAGCCAAACATAAAAAGCAGATTCAACACCTTGAAACGAGATAAAAACAGGGCTTCCTTTCATATTGTCAGGTACATGAAAAGTCTTAACATAGCTTCCAACTGCATTTTTATCCATCGGAATTTCAGGTGGGCGTATCTCATTGATTCCGTCCCAAGGGTACATCGTATTAACATATTGCGGTTTACCATAGCCTTGTAATTGAATATGACCTGGAACCTTAATATCACTCCAGCTCCTACAGTCAAAATTAGCATGATAGAACCGTTCAGGACGTGTGCTTGGATTGATCGCATAATGAAACTTCCAATTTCCATTTAAACTTTTTCTCATCGCCATTGGAACAGACCCCTTCGCCTCTTCCATTGTTTCGTAATACACATGACTAGAGTGTGCCGGTAGTCGATTTACGGCAAACGTATTTACATCTGTTAACCAATTTATATCTGGATTCGTCCTCATTTCCAACTTCCTCTCTCTTTATTTTACTGATCCCATCATACCTGCAACAAAGTGCTTTTGCATGATGAAGAATATAAGCGCAGCAGGCAATGTTGCAATAACAATCGCTGTCATAATAACGCCAAAATCTGGGGCATAGCTTGAGCCTAATGTTGAGATAAGCAATGGAATCGTTTGCTTTTCAGGAGATTGCAACACAACAAGAGGCCATAAATAGTTATTCCAGCTCGCCATAAACGTAATAATCGCTGCTGCTGCGTACGTTGTTTTCATTGTTGGGACATAAATTCTAAAAAATACACCTAACTCACTTAATCCATCAATTCGACCTGCTTCAAGAATATCCTTTGGAAACATTTTCGTACTTTGACGAAAGAAAAAGATTAAGAAAGCAGTTGTAAGTGTTGGTAATACCGCAGCTGTTAATGTATCAATCCCTAAAAAAGGGGCTGTTTGTGAAATCGTACCAAACATACGGAATAACGGAACCATTAACGCAGCGAATGGAATCATCATAGATAGAAGTAAAATATTAAACACAACATCTTTTGATTTACTTTTAAAAATCTCAAATCCATACCCTGCTAGTGACGCAATTAATAGCGATAGAATTGTTGTTGAAATTGATACCTTAGCAGAATTAATCAAAGCAGGAACAATATCGACTGTAGCTAATAGATTTTTAAAATTCTCCACAAAATGTGCACCTGGCAATAATCTTCCTTGCGTCACATCAACTGACTTATTTGTTGCCGAAACAACCATCCATAAAAACGGAAAAACCGATACAATCGTCGCAACAATTAAAACTCCGTAACTAAATACTTTCTTAAGCATTTCGATCACCTGCCACTTTAAACTGAATAATCGAGAAAATCACAATCATAATGACAATCGCATACGACACGGTCGCTGCATAACCAAAGTCTGGCGTATATTTAAACGAAAGATTATAAATATATTGAGAGATTGTCATTGTTGCATTACCAGGACCACCTTTTGTAATATTCATAACCTCATCAAATAGCTGCAAAGTTCCGATTGTTGAAGTAATCGATGTAAAAAGAATAATTGGCTTTAACATTGGGATTGTAATCTTAAAAAATTGTTGAATGGGAGATGCTCCATCAATTTTTGCCGCTTCATAGATGGAAGAATCAATGTTTTGCAGTGATGATAAATAAAAAATCATATTATATCCAGTCCAACGCCAAGTAATCGCAATTACTATTGTGATTTTTGCCCAGAAAGGATCTGTTAGCCATTGAATGGGCTCTGAAACAAAGGAAAGCTTCATTAACATCATGTTAATAATGCCATCGACACTAAATAAATACTTAAAAATAACTGAATAAGCTACAAGCGATGTTACACATGGTAAAAAAATCGCGGTACGGAAAAATCCTTTAAACTTTAAATTTTTATCATTTAATAGCACTGATAAAAATAGAGCTAGAAATATCATGACCGGCACTTGAATAATTAGGTATATAACGGTATTTTTTACGGCTGTAATAAACGTCGGATCTTTTAATAATCGTGCATAGTTATCAAGCCCTGTAAATTTCAAATTCGTCCCTGATCCTGATTGGAAAGACATGATTAACGCATGAACCATTGGATAAAAGTAAAAAATGCAGATTAATACAGAAGCTAATGTGATAAAAGACCAACCGATGAGGGTTGTTTTATTAAACCGCTTCTTGGTTGAATAGGAAACGGATGTGTTTGTACTTGGTTTTGCTGATATCATTTCAAAGTCAACTCCTTAACTTAATCAATAGAATTGAAGCCTTGAAAATCTCCTCTGCATCTCTAGCAGATTAAAATTTCAAGGCTTCGTTCCTCACTTCAGATGTGAGGAAAAGTTGGCAGGATTATTACTGTAATTGTGCATCAGCTTGCTGTTGAGCGTCCTCAAGCACTTGATCAATATCCTTACCGTTAAGGTAGTTTTGCATTTCAACAATTAAGATGTCGTCAATGGCATATGTGTGTAATCCATAATTCACTTGTGGAATTTCTTCTAACCAAGTTGAGAAGTCAGAAATAATCGTTTGACCCGCAAAGAACTCATCAGCTGCTTTATATGCTTCTCCATTTGATGCAGGAATGTATGTTCCAATTGCTCCAATCTCTGTTACTAAATCTTGATAAAAATCAACATTTGAACCAAATGTTTTTGCTAAGAAATCAGTAGCATCTTCTTTCCCATCAACATTTAACACATACCATGAGCTTCCACCTAAGTTCGAAGCATTCACTGATTCAACATCAGGAAGCTTTGGTTGTGGTACAACTGCCCATTTGCCTGATTGAGATGCTTCAGCTTTAACAGAAGGAGTGATCCAGTTTCCAGTCGGAACAGATGCTACTTCACCACTATTAAATGCCGCTAAGAATTGACTCCAATCAGAGTTTGGTTTCACAATATCAGCGTCAAGCATTGCTTTGTACATTTCAAATGACTTTTTAAGTGCTTCATTTCCAGCAATAAATGGTGTTACACCATCTTCTTTCAAATACCAAGCACCAGCAGATTGCATCATCATACGGATAATCCCTTGATCATTTGGATCAAGCGTAATCATGTTCTTTCCAGTTGCTTCCTTAACCTTTTTCCCAATTTCAATATATTCGTTCCAGTCAATTCCTTTTAAATCATCAACTGTGTAACCAGCTTGTTCTAAGTAGTCTGTTCTTACATATAAACCTGTTACACCAGTATCAAATGGTAAACCATAGTTTTTATCATCAAGACTTGTTGGTGCTAGTTTATAAGACGCAAAATCTTCGGTATTGAACGATCCAGTAATTTCGTGAAAAGAATCTGGATATGCCTGAAGAAAGCTTTGCGCACGATAATCTTCAATTAACACGATATTTGGTAATCCCTTTGTTGTACCAGAGCTTAAGCTTGTATTTAATTTTTGAATAATATCAGCTTGAGCATTTTCAACAATCTTGATTTCAACATCAGGATTTTCTTTTTGATAATACTCTTTTGCAATATTCAAAGCTTTAATATTAAAGTTAGGATCCCATGCCCAAATTGTGATTTCGTTTGAACCTGATGATTCACTTGACTCTGAATCTACTGTTTCTTTTGATCCAGAAGAACATGCAGCCAAGATCATCATGCAAGCCATCATTAAAACGAGTAGCTTTTTCATAAAAATACCCCCATGTTTTTTGTTTTTGTAAGCGTTATCTCTCCCTTACACCTATCATGTTAGCATCTTTATTCTCTTTTTCTTTAGGACTATATTTTTATAAATTTGTGATTTTTTTATAGAATGTATCCACTTACAAAACATGTGGAATTGTATTTTTTTTTGATTTTAGTCATTTTTTTAGGTGATTGAGGTAGTAGTAAGGATATTTTTCTTAACTTATGCTACATCATGAAATGGTTTCGATTGGAAGTGTCAATTTTATTCTTGTCCCTTGTCCAACTTCGCTTGATATCGTTACACCATATTGATGACCATATAAAATTTGAATTCGTTCATGAACATTTTTCACACCAATTCCAGTGAAATGCTGCTTCTTACTTTTGGTAGCCGGCAGCTTATTCGTTGAAATCTCCATGCCATCTCCGTTATCCATTACCTCACAAATAAGTGTATCCCTCTCCTGCCAAACCATCACATTAATAAAGCCTGTTGTTTTGCTATTAAAACCATGAAAAAATGAATTTTCTATAAATGGCTGTAAAATAAGCTTTGGAATTCGATGCTGCAAGCAATCAGGTGAAACTAAGTAATTCACTTTAATTCTGTCTCCATAGCGTTTTTGATTAATAAGAACATAGTTTTTCAGATTATTTATTTCCTGCTCAACAGTAATCGTTTCACATACATTGCCAACGGTATTTTGAAGTAAGGATATGAGGGAGTTTATTGTTTCCTCTGCTTCACCCTTCCCCCCCTGCTGAATCATGAATTTAATAGAAGTGAGTGTGTTATAAAGAAAATGCGGATTAATTTGCTGTTGTAATGCTGCTAGTTCAGCGTTACGCTTTTGCTTTTGATAAAGTACAAGCTTCTCTAAATAATCCTGCAATTCATCTAACATCATATTAAATGCCCTGCCAATCTGCCTTGTTTCATATGTTCCGCTCACCGAAACATATTGATCAAAATCATATTTAGATGCGTCAGAAATTTGCTTAACTAATGTTGAAAGTGAATTTGTCATTCTTCTTGAAATGAAAAACACAATAATAAGAGCAAGGACAACGATACAAAATATAATAATCGCAATTTGCTTTTTATTAATCAAATCTCCGACCGCTGTTTTTTGATCCAATAAATTAAATAAATACATATCAAGGGAGGGAATGTATTCCCAAAAGATAATAGAATCTGTCCCCATAAACTCTTTCACAATATAGTTTTCACTTTTACCCTCATTTTCCTTTACATATCGCAAAAGCTCCTCTGCTTTTTGGCCAATAATATCAGTTTGATTACTTGAAATAATCATGCCGGTTTTATCAAGAACATACACATCATTACCTGTGCTTGTATAGTTGTTATAAAATTTCCTAAATTCACTTTCATGAATAGGAAAATACATCATTCCATATATTGTTCCTGAAATCCTTTCCATTAGTGGCTTCGTCGCGATAATGTATTGCTTATCTTCTTTGTTATCCGTTTCTTTTAATCGTTGATCATGTTGATAAATCAGCCTTTTGGGATTTTGTAATGAAACAGCTGTTATGTTATGTGTTTTCAACTCTTCATCAGAAATCATCCAATAAGGACGATTCGTTGCATAGCTCATCCCATTTATACCAGTAACAATAATTTCCGTTTCATAGGCATCCACATTTGATTTAATTCGCTTCATTTGCTCACTCATTTGATAAAATGAATTCATTTTCTGACGATTTGATTGCTCTTCCGTCATAATTCTTCTAATTGTTCCACTTTGCAAAATATTATTTGAGGCTAGAACAATTGAATAGTTATACGATTCAAAGCTATCCTTAATTTGATCCATTACCTTTGCATTTGTAATGCTAAATTTATCAATGAAAAACTGCTCAGACATCCGAAACGTTGTCCACGTTATAATAATCGAAACACTTATAATACTGATAACAGATATCATAAACATAATGACAAATAATCCGTTATGTTTAAAATACTTTTGAAAAACCTTCATACTGAATCACATCACTTATTTCAATTTTTGATTTCTACGATATTGACTAGGTGACAGACCCTTCTGTTTCTTAAACACCTTGCAAAAATAACTATGATCGGAATACCCTACAAGTCCACTAATCTCAGAGATCGGAGTTGATGTATTCAGTAATAGTTTCACGGCTTCCTCAATACGAATTTTATTTAAATGCTCATTAAATCCTTCTTTATTGTGCGTCGTAAAATAGCTTGATAGATAAGAAGGATTGAAATGAAATGTATTCGCAACGTCAGTCAAACTAAGTGGTTCCGCATAATGTTCTTCGATATAATCTAGGATCAGTTGAATATTGGATCCAGATTGAGTTTTCTTTGCAGAAATAACCTCTTTTGCCATTTTAATAAAGAATTGAAGCAGATCAACAGCTTCTCTTGCTGACTTTGCTTCATCAATTTTATTAAAAAAACTAAACTTTTCATTTTCTAAATTTTTTACATCAAAATCTAAATTGCTTAATAAAACCGAAATCGTAAAAATAACATTTCCGAAAAATGATTTGTATTCAAAGATATCTGTCGTAAAGCTAGATGATAATTCTGTTACATGTTCCTCTAAATAAGAAAATGCCAAATCAAAGCGTTCATGTTTAAAGTCATTTGTAAATTTATCAAGGTTAAAGGAAGCAATCTTAGGTGCTTCCTTTTGAAGATGCTCCTCTCTTACCAAAGTAGCTTCCGGAAAATAAAACCGATATTGCAGCATTTTCTTAATCACTTCATTGTATTTCAACCAAATTTGTGAAAAGCTTGTAAAAGGCTCTGAAATAAGTACGGAAAGCTGAGAATGACGTGCCAATCTATTTGGAGCAAGTTCTCCAATTTTACTTAAATAGTCTTCATGACCATTAATCAGGAATACGCTTACATCTTCTTCTATTTTGAAGATTTCAAGCTTCACTTCGTTTCTATGTGATGTGAAAAGCACTTCCATTTCAGAATTTATTGTTTTGATATAATCGACACTCTTCCCTTCTATCAACCTATAATCAATTGCAGCTAGAATGAAACTTGAATAAGGAAAAGCCTCTAAAATGATATTTTCGTCATATTGAGTATCATAACCTGAGATGAATTTTTCGATGATATGCCCAATATTTACTTCAACAGTTGATTCTTCTTTTTCTCCTTGTAAAGAGGGAATTCGGCTCGCCGCAGTTTTTAATACGGTAAGCAATGATTCTGTATCAAGCTTTGGCTTTAAAATATAGTCAACTGCTCCATTTTGAAAAGTAGATCTCACATAATCGAAGTCTCCGTAACTACTTAATATAATCATTTCTATATGTGGATACTTGCTCTTAACAATTCGAGTTAATTCCTCACCATCCATAATCGGCATCACAATATCTGTTAACACAATATGGGGCTTCGTTTTTTCAATTAATTCAAGAGCCTCCTGACCATTGGAAGCTTCTCCTACAATTTGAAACCCTTCCTGCTCCCACTGCATATAGTGCTTAATTCCTTGCCTGATTAACTGTTCATCATCCACAATGACCACTCTACAACCTTCACTAGATCTCAACAAAATCCCCCCAGGCTTTGTAGACTTAACGAATATTTTATCTTTTTCTTTCATTATACACTTGAATAATTTTATTAACATCGGTTTGTCAAAAAGCCCCCGTTTGTTTGGGGGCTAAACAATCATACACGGTACTCTAAAGGTGTTCCAAATCCCGCAGGATACTGATCGAAAAGTGTTTCATCCATCTGAACATTATAGCCTTTATCTTTTAACACCTTATGAAGCTCTTCAATATGATTATGGTTTTTTGTTTCAACTGACATTTCGAGCTGAGCAAATCCTGGATAAATATGTTTTCCTATATGCTGGAGATTAACATATTGAACATTTGCATTTAAATCGGTTATCTCGCTTAATACTTTCTGAAGCTCACCTGGTTTATCTTTTAGCGTTATGGAAAAATGAGCATACCTACCTGATTCAACTAACCCCCGCTCAATAATTCTCGCAATAAAATTAACATCCACATTTCCACCACTTAATACCGCTATTACTTTTTTATCCTTCAATCCAAGTTTTTGATAAAGAAGTGCTGCTAACGAACTAGCACCAGAGCCTTCGACTAACAGTTTACTTCTCTCTAAAACCATTAGCATTGTACGTGCAATTTCCATTTCATCCACACAAACAATATCATCAACATACTCTTTAATAATATCAAACGTCTTCAGTCCTGGTTTTTTAACAGCAATTCCATCTGCCATTGTTGGGGTCGCTTCAACCATTACCGGTTTTTTTTCCAAAAGTGACTGCTTCATGCTTGGACAGGCAAGAGTTTGAACACCATAAACTGAAACATTTGGATTACTTTCTTTCACGGCCTTAGCAACACCCGCAATAAGCCCTCCCCCACCAACTGGGCAAACAATGGCATCCACGTCTGGAAGCTGTTCCATAATCTCAATTCCAACTGTTCCTTGTCCGATGATAACCTCTTCATCGTCAAAAGCATGAATAAATGTACCTCCAATTGAATCACAATATTCTAATGCATAAGCAAGAGCCTCATCAAAGACAGCTCCTTCTAAAATGACCTTTGCACCATATTGCTTTGTTGCTAGCACTTTACTTAACGGCGCTCCCTTTGGCATTACGATCGTACAAGGAATCCCAAGCATTTGACTTGAATACGCAACACCTTGAGCATGATTCCCAGCTGATGCTGCAACGACCCCTTTATTTAGTTCTTCTTTTGTAAGAGAAATAAGCTTATTATAAGACCCCCTTACTTTAAAGGAACCTGTTTTTTGTAGATTCTCAAGTTTTAAATACACATCATTTTGTGCAAGATGACTAAAAGTTTTCGAATGATCTAACGGAGTGGTGTGAACAATTCCTTTAAACTTTTCCCTGGCATTGAAAAAATCACTTAAGTTCAAACATAACTCCTCCTATATTTACTGTTACATCTAGGGTGCTCTTTCGTTGAGGGAAGTATGTTTTTTATAGAGTAGTTTTCTGGTTTAAGGGGTCGGTTAGTTGTGGTTTAGTTATTGAGAGGAATATCTGATTTGTTTATATGGATATTTTGCTGTATTTCATGCAGCTGTATTGGGACATGGTTTGGCTTTACTTGCTTGATCATGTCTCGATTCTAAGGTTATCGAGACATGATTTCGCTTTTCTTACTCGGTCTTGTCTCGATCCTCTGGCTATCGGGACATGATTTTGCTTTTCTTGCTTGATCTTTTCCCGATTCTCCTGGTATCGAGACACATTTTCGCTTTTCTTACCCTGGTGTGTCTCGATTCCCCGGCTATCGGGACACGATTTCACACTTCTTCCGCTGCTGTGTCCCGATTCTCCAGTTATTGGGACACAATTACACTTTTCTTGCTTGATCTTGTCCCGATTCTTCTAGTATCGAGACACATTTTCGCTTTTCTTTCTCCGGTGTGTCTCGATTCCCCGACTATTGGGACAAGATTTCACACTTCTTCCTCATTCCTGTCTCGATTCCCAGGTTATCGAATTCTCTACCTCATCTTGTCTCGCTTCTGATCTAATCAGGAAATACATACTAGCTATTTCCATTCCAGTGAACAATGCGTTTCCCAATGCTCTTATTCTAAAATTAACACTAACAAAAACAACTACTTTTTCAAGAAAACATATTCACCTAAGTAAACATCTTTCAACTTAAGAACATCCTTCATAAATTCATCAATGAATCATAGGTTGTACCTGAATGCAAAAAAGAACAACACCCCCTTATTAAAATAAGGAGACATTGCTCTTTTCCAAAACCCATTTTGGAACTAAGAATCTCGTTGTCATTAGTGGATCAACGACCTGACAAATTTGAGTTTGTCCTACAGCACTTAATAGCATCGTTAATTCACTAAGTGGTAAGCTTGTTTGATCCTGAAGTAATTCAACCATATCTTCTACAGACATCTTAACTGCTTCATCAATTGTTTTTGCTGATGCAATTGTCCCGATAAATTCTTCTGTTTCTAAAACTGGATTACTTAGTGATTTTCCTTTAATCATCTTTATAGTAACAGTAACCTGTCCAGCTATTTCAATACCAGTTACACAAACCTCACCATCGCCCATTGCAGCATGAAGATCTCCTAATGCAAAGAGCGCACCTTGTTGAAACACTGGGAAATAAAGGGTTGTTCCTTTTGTAATCATTTTATTATCCATATTTCCACCGTGAGAGCCTGGTGTGCCGCAAGAGATTGGTTCATCTTGTGGAGCAACTCCAATTACACCAATCATTGGATTTAATGGAATGTGGATGTTTTCATTAAAAATAGCTTTCCCGTTTTCAATTGGAATAAGCTTAGCTTCAAATTTAGTGATCTTTTCACCTAAAACGCCCATTCCTGGACTAACTGCCATCACACCTTGGTCTTCTAATTTTATATCATCAATTGTCACTTCTAGAACATCTCCCACTTCTGCACCTTCCACATAAACAGGACCTGTCGCGGGATTGACCTTACTCCAGTCCAAACTTTCATATGTAGAATTATTTGAAGTGATTTGGTTTTCAAAGCAATCATAGGTTTCAATGATCACTGTTTCTCCAGATTTCATATTCAAAATTGGAGCATGCTCTTTACTAAAAGCATATATTGGCTGTGAACGGTTAATAATGTGAGACATGATATCCTCCCTACTTTCCTTCTTCTTTCGATCTAAGCCCGTTTATTCCTCTTTAATTTAAACAAAGCCTCCAGAGATTCCTTCCTAAATGCTGAAAAAGTTCTTTTCTCACGTAAAAACCCCAAGTAGTAGTACACTGCCACTTGGGGTTTTATTGTTATTTTACCGATACATTTTTATCTTCAGGATCAATAACATTATTCATATAATTCTTTCCCCATTCGTACATAGAATCGAGAATTGGCATTAGTGTTTCTCCTTGTTTTGTCAATGAATATTCAACCTTCGGAGGCACAACAGGGTACACTTTTCTCTCTACAATAAGGTCTTCTTCTAACTCGCGTAATTGATTAACAAGCATTCTTTGAGTAATGCCTGGCATAAGTGCTTTTAGCTCCCCAAAACGCTTTGTTCCCTCTTTGCCTAAGTGCCATAAAATAAGCATTTTCCATTTACCACCGATAACCGAAAGGGTTAATTCTTTTTCACAGTTAAACGTCTTATCATTCATACGTGACACTTAACCACCTCCAATTTTTACATAGAATAGCATATAGTATACTTTTTGTCACTATGTAAGAAAAAAGTGCGTACTTTATAAAGTTTAATATACATATTACACTAATGTTGTACCGCTATTAATGGAATCATGGGTGAAGTTACCGGTAGATTTACATAAACCGTTGGAAACATTAGTACGGTAAGCTTAATTTTAAATAAGGGAGTGGGAATATAAATGGAATTACAATTAGCACTTGATTTAGTCAATATCCCAGAAGCAATTGAATTGATAAAAGAAGTTGAGGATCATATTGATATCGTTGAAATTGGAACACCAGTTGTGATCAATGAGGGCCTTCGTGCTGTGAAGGAAGTTAAAGCAGCATACCCTAACTTAAAGGTTCTAGCTGACCTTAAAATTATGGATGCAGCTGGTTATGAAGTGATGAAAGCTTCTGAAGCAGGAGCAGATATTGTAACAATTCTTGGTGCAGCTGAAGATATGTCAATTAAAGGTGCGGTTGAAGAAGCGAAAAAGCAAGGGAAAAAGATTCTTGTTGATATGATTGCTGTAAAAGATCTTGCTGGCCGTGCAAAGGAAGTAGACGCTTTAGGCGTTGACTATATTTGTGTACACACAGGTTATGACCTTCAAGCAGTTGGTAAAAATTCATTTGAAGATCTTCAAACAATTAAAAGTGTTGTAAAGAACGCAAAAACTGCTATCGCAGGCGGAATTAAATTAGATACTCTTGCTGAAGTAATTAACGTACAACCAGATCTTGTTATTGTTGGTGGCGGTATTACTGGTCAAGAAGATAAAAAGGCTGCAGCGGCAAAAATGCAACAAATGATTAAAGAAAATGTATCAGTAGGGTAACGCAGGAATGCAAACGACCCAATATCTAACTAAAATTCTAAATGAACTTCAGCAATCTTCAAGCCTTATTTTAGATGAAGATGCTGAAAAATTGGTTAATGGGATTTTAGGAGCCAAGAAGGTTTTTGTTGCAGGAGCTGGTAGGTCAGGATTCATGGGAAAATCCTTTGCAATGCGAATGATGCATATGGGAATTGATGCATATGTTCCTGGTGAAACCACCACACCTAATTTTGAAAAAGATGATATTTTAATCATCGGGTCTGGCTCAGGAGAAACGAAAAGCTTAGTTTCGATGGCTGAAAAAGCCCACAACATAGGCGGTAAAATTGCTGCTGTCACGATAATCCCAGAATCTACAATTGGACAATTAGCTGATTTTACAATCAAAATGCCTGGATCGCCGAAAGACCAATCTGAAGGCGATTATCAAACGATTCAACCTATGGGATCCCTTTTTGAACAAACTTTGTTACTTTTCTATGATGCTATTATCTTGAGGTTCATGGAGAAAAAGGGGTATGATACAAATAAGATGTATGGCAAACATGCCAATCTTGAATAATAGGTATGTGAAGACCGCAATCTTTTACTTGCGGTCTTCAGTATGACTACATAAAAATTTGTATAAGGAATGATGATATGACTTCATTAAAAGGGAAAAATGCTGTAATTACAGGAGCAGGCAGAGGAATTGGACGAGCAACTGCCATTGCTTTAGCAAAAGAAGGAGTTAATCTTGGATTAATCGGATTAACTATGTCAAATCTTGAAAAACTTACAACTGAATTAGAGCAATACGATATCACAATTTCTGCTGCAACAGCTGATGTTTCTGACCTTGAAGCAGTTACTCATGCTGTAGAGCATATCAAATCGGAACTAGGTTCTATTGATATATTAGTGAACAATGCTGGTATTGCTAAATTTGGTGGCTTCCTTGACTTATCTCCTGAAGAGTGGGAAAACATTATTCGAGTTAATTTAATGGGTGTTTATAATGTAACAAGAGCTGTGTTACCTGATATGCTTGAGAAAAACTCCGGAGATATTGTTAATATTTCTTCAACAGCTGGCCAAAAAGGAGCTCCTGTAACAAGTGCATACAGTGCATCTAAATTTGCTGTGTTAGGGTTAACAGAATCACTCATGCTTGAAGTAAGAAAGAAAAACATTCGTGTAACAGCTTTAACACCAAGTACTGTTGCAACAGACTTAGCAGTAGAAACAAATTTAATAAGTGGAAATCCAGAGAATGTAATGCAGCCTGAAGATCTGGCAGAACTACTTGTAGCTGGATTAAAGCTTAATCCAAGAGTTGTTCTTAAGGGTGCGGGATTGTGGTCGACTAACCCTTAAAAATAGGAAGTTAAACGAAAAAGGATCTATTTCTAAATGGAAATAGATCCTTTACATATTATTGGGAATTAATTCGTTTTTGAAAAATATATTGAAGGTCATGAAGGCCATTTCCAAGTAAATTTACTGCCACGTTTGTCTTCATTACTCTCATGATGACCATTTCAAAGCAAAATTTCTGCCACGTTGGTCTTCATTACTCCCATGATGACCATTTCCGAACAAATTTTCTGCTATGATGGTCTTCATTACTCCCATGATGACCATTTCCGAATAAAATATCTGCCACGTTGGTCTTCATTACTCTCATGATGACCATTTCAAAGCAAAATTTCTGCCACGTTGGTCTTCATTACTCCCATGATGACCATTTCCGAGTAAATTTACTGCAACCGTGGTCTTCATTCCGCCAGTGAAGACCATCTCCAAGTAAGATAGTTGAAACCGCGGTGTCTTTTAATATGAAAAGCCAAATCAAAATGATTTGGCCTTTCCCATATTAAACGTGTGATACAACAAACTCTGCTTCACCAGACAGCTGGTATTCTCCAACTCCATGTGGAAGAACAAAATGTGTTCCTTTTTCAATTAAGAAAACATGATCATCTACTGTAATTGTTCCTTTTCCTGCCGTTACACTAACCTGTAAGAAATCATGCTGAAGTGTCAATGATGCCTCGCCACTCAACTTCCAATGATAGACTGTGAAATATTCGGCCTCTACTAATTTCTTCTCGGTAAGATCACCTACAATCCTTTCACTTTGCGCTGTTTCATAATCCTGGTGAGGGACTGTCGTCACTTCTATTGAACGATCTAAATGTAGGTCACGCTTTTGACCATTAGCATCAGTGCGATCATAATCATAAACGCGATAAGTAATATCAGAGCTTTGCTGTGTTTCTAAAATGACAATTCCTTTACCGATTGCATGAATGGTGCCACTTGGTACATAAACAAAATCACCCGCTTTTACTTTTTTACGACGTAAAAATGAATCCCATTCTTGATTTTGAAGCATCTTTTCAAGCTCTTTTTTTGATTTTGCATGGTGTCCTAAAACAAGCTCGGCACCTTCCTCTGCACTGAGAACATACCAGCACTCTGTTTTTCCATAAGGAACACCTTCTACTTCTCGTGCATAATGATCATCTGGATGAACCTGAACAGATAAATCTGCATTCGCATCTAAAATTTTAACAAGCAAAGGATATTCTTCATTATTAGATGCATTTTTATTAAATAGCTCTCCGTGTTCTTCCCAAGCTTCCTCTAATGTTTTTCCTGCTAAAGGTCCATTCTTGATAACACTTGGACCATTTGGATGTGCAGAGATTACCCAAGCTTCCCCAGTTTTTTCATTGGGAATTTTATACCCAAATTCAGTTTGCAGCTTTTGGCCACCCCAAATTCTTTCTTGAAAAACAGGCTCTAAAAATATTGGCTCTTTATACATACACTACCTCCAATATGGTACTCTACTTTATTTTATTTCTTCTAATACCGCTATTGCTTCGTTCTTAGAAGCTACTTTTAATAGTTGATTTCTAAACTCTTCATCCATTAACTTACGAGAAAGCATTTGTAAAATTTTCAGATGTGCGTCTCCAGCATTTTCTTCAGGTACAGCTATCATAAAAATAAGTTTTGCGTCCGTACCGTCAAGGCTTCTCCAATCAACACCCTCACGCTTGATTCCAAAAGCAACAGCAGGTCGTTTTACTGCATTTGACTTACCATGTGGAATCGCAATATTCATTCCAAGACCTGTTGAGCTTTGAGCTTCACGATTTAAAATTGCTTGTTTAAAATCTTCCTTAGAATCTAAGATACCTTGTGAATTGAATGTTTCGATTAATTCATCAATAACATCATCACGAGTTGTTCCAGCAAGATTTATATGAATTAAATCTTCACTTGTAATATCCACCAATTTTTTTATTACTAGTTCCTCAGCTTTTTCAGGTGGTGTTGGAGCACTTTCCATTTTCCCCTTACCACTAGTTGCACTTTCTACATCTTTTTTCAAAAAGTTAACCATAAATGCAGTAACAAGAACACCTACAATGGCTGCGATAAAGAACATTACAACATTATCTACTGCTCCTAAAACCGCAACGATAGGACCACCGTGTGCTACTTTGTCACCAACATTACCAAGCATCGCAATAACAGATCCAACAACTGAACCTGCAACAATACTAGGAATAACACGAAGTGGATCTTGCGCTGCAAAAGGAATTGCCCCTTCTGTAATACCAAAAAGGCCCATTGTAAATGATGCTTTACCAGCTTCCCTTTCGTTAGGAAGGTATTTTTTCTTATTCATTAATGTTGCAAGACCCATCCCAATTGGTGGAATACAAATTGCTACTGCAATTGGTCCCATAATTTCATAGTTTCCTTCAGCAATCATGGCAGAGCCGAATAAGAATGCTACTTTATTAAATGGTCCACCCATATCAACTGCAATCATCGCACCAAGGATGACTGCCAATAAAATAGAACTAGCTCCTTGCATTCCAGCAAGCATTGATGTTAAACCTTCAAAGATTTGCGCCACTGGGGCACCGATCACGAAAATAAATAAAAGTCCAACGATAACAGATGAGAAGATCGGAATAAATATGATCGGCATAACTGGCTGTACCGCTTTTGGAACCTTGATTTTCTTAATAGCGAGTGCAAGATAACCTGCTAAGAAACCTGCGATAATTCCTCCGATAAAACCAGCACCAGCTTCACTTCCATAAAAGCTACCATTCGCTGCAATATACCCACCAATCATACCTGGAACTAAACCTGGACGGTCAGCTATACTAACAGCTATAAAACCAGCTAATATTGGAATCATGAACATAAATGATGTTGCACCAAGTGTTTCAATTTGCTTCCAAATGGAATCTTCAGGAATCACAATTCCACCTGGTGTTTGTTGACCACCTAGAGTTAAAGCTAATGCAATCAACAGTCCCCCTACAACGATGAATGGAACCATATACGATACACCGTTCATTAAATGCTTATAAATCGGATTTTCTTTTTGCTTACTCTTTTGCTTGATTTCTTCTGCAGACTTTAAGTCGGGTCTGTATAGTGGCACATCACCACTTTGAATTTTTTCAATTAATTCTTTTGGCTTACGAATCCCATCCTGTACGCCTGTAACGATTACTTTTTTACCAACAAAGCGATCCTTTGATACCTCTTTATCAGCAGCAATAATAATTCCGTCTGCTTCTGCAATATCTTGATCAGTTAAGGCATTTTCAACACCAATTGATCCTTGTGTTTCAACTTTAATATCAACACCTAATTCTTCGCCTGCTTTTTGTAGATTTTCAGCAGCCATATATGTATGAGCAATACCGACTGGGCATGCTGTGACAGCTAAGATCTTCATGTACCTTTCCTCCTAAGAATGTTTTTTGTAATTGCTTACATTCATTGTAATGGGAATTCAGTCATGAATTGATTTTTGTTTTTACCACAACTTCCGGTAAAAATAAATTATTACCAGAAGTTTATTAAAGAAAGTTGTTTATTTTAACTTCTCCAAGAACTCTTTTACATTCTTTGATTCTTTTAGAGATTGGATAAGCGACGGAGTCTCACTATAACCTACAATTTGTCCAACAGCATGGCGATTTAGTTTTGGATCCCCAGTTGTAATGGCTAGCATGAACACGATGGAAACTTGTTCACTTCCCCAATCTAAAGGCTCTTTTAGAAGAGCAATGGCTATAGCTGATCTATTAACCATTGTTGGACTACCATGTGGAATAGCTATAGATCCACCAATGGATGTTGTAGATTTTCTTTCTCTTAGAAGCGCACTATGTATAAACTCTTTATGAACGAAACCTTTCTCATATAGTACATTTCCTAGCATTTCAATAACTTGAAAAGGATGTTCCTTATCCACATGTAAATGAACTAAATCACCTCTAACTAATTGTGTTAGAACTTTTTCTTTACTTCCCGCTTGCTGGTGATTTTCCATTTCAGTTAAAAATTGATTTAGCTTGTCCTTATCCTTTCCTTCTAATAAAGGAGAAATTGTGATATAAGGAATATCCACCTTTTCTAACTCTACTGTAGAAATGATGAAATCAACTTTATGATTCTGCAAATAATCACGTAATTCAGCTTTTCCAATACAAGCAGAAACTTGTATATCCTGGTAATGTTGCTCAATTTTAGCCTGCAATAAATGAGACATCCCAACACCCATATGACAAACAATTAATGTTCTTCGTTGTTTCTCTCGACTTTCTTTTAATCGCTCGATTGAAGCTTGAAAATGAAGAACCAAGTAAGCTGCCTCATCCTCAGGAACTTCCAATTCATAGGTTTCTTTTATTTCATTCAAAGCTAGCAAAACCATATTAAATAAATAAGGATACATTTTTTTGATATTCGGGAGTAGTGGATTTGTAATAGGAAAGCCGTACTTAATTCGGTTAATAACCGAATGCACATGGACGATTAATCCACTTTTTAAGATCTCATCCTTTTCAAAGGGAAATAACGTAATACTACTAAGCTTTGTTGTTAAGTCAGAAATAATATTTAATAAAAGTTCATTTTTAATAAAGGGATCCTCTATAATATCATTTTTTCTTTTCCCACTAATCAAATGCCATGTAAAGTAGATTCGCTCATCTTCAGGAAATTTAATTCGAAAAACAGCTTCTAATTGTTCAAAAAAGGATAACGCATATTTGTATTCTTTGTAAGAATATACAGCCTCCTTTTCCTTATTAGGAACAGTTACAGGAGATTTCTGCCTTGTTCTTTTCATCATTATAAGTGCATGAACAAGTAAACTCTCCATCGCAGCATCGGTAAAAGCAATCGAATATTTATGCTGTAATTCATTTAGGGCATTTTTAACGGTTGCTATCTCATAGGGTAAAAAAAGCTCAAGAACGTAATTTTTATGATCCGATAAGGAAGAAAGAAGTTCTGTTAAATGCGCCAAAGCACTACGTTTTTGCAGTTCAGATCCTTGAACAATATTACCTAGTCTTGGTTTAGAGATGAGCTCTAATTGATAGTTTGTAAGCCAATCAGCAATGGTATCTAATTCTTTTTTTATGGTTACTTTGGGAACATAATACTTCTTAGATAGTTCCTGCAATGTAATAGCTTTATTACTTACCAATAAATGATAGGCCATTTCGATAAAACGATCTTCCTGAGTTTTCGGTTCAGTAGATAGTAGCTTTTGAAAAATTTCAGACATATCGTGGTCTTGTGTCTCAAGTGTAATCCCTATACCTGGTTGCCGTTTTATAAAAGTATTAGGGTATTCAGCAAGAAGATCTTCGATTATGCTCAAGTCATTACGAACCGTTTTTTCCGAACATCTTAATTGACCTGACAAATCTACTATATTTAAAGTTTGTCCGTTTTGTACTAATAAAGTTCTTAGTAATTCCTTTTGTCGATCATTCACGTTCATGGTTGCACCTCGCTCAGATATTCAATCAGTAGTGTAGCTTATTGCGACCTATAATTCAATCATTCGTAAACTCGGAAAAAAATGAAAACCAAAAGAGTTGCCTTCAAAATATGAAAAGCAACTCTTTGATCTTATAGTGAACATGTGCTAAGAATAAAAGAATCTATTAGTTTCCATTCTTCTTATCAATTGTTTCTCTAATTTTTTCATTTCCTTCGTCAACATATTCACGATATTCCTGATTTCCACTATCTACACTTTCCCTATACAGTCTATTTCCTGTATCCACAGCATAACGCCATTTTTCATTTCCATAATCTACAATCGTTGAAAACATTTTTGATGCAGGGTGATCATAATCATCGAATCTCTCTTTTAAATAAGCTTGTGCTTCCTTCAAACGCTCTTTCTCACGTATGCTCTTTTCTTTCATACTCTCTTTTGTGTCAAAAGCTAGCTTCTTTTTTTCTTCCTTCAATTTGAATGCCTGCTCTTTACCAGCTTCTTTCCACTCCAGCCATTTTTTCTGGATTTCTTCATACTGAGCCCTCATATATTTCTTCAGTTCCTGCTCTGAATTAACATATGTGAACTCACCATTCCCTGCAGCTGCCACTTCTTTTAAAAGAGTTTGACCTTCATTATCAACATCGAACCCAATAATATTAACAACTGTTTGAATATCTGCTGAAACTAGGTTTTTAGCTTCTTGCACTGGATCTCCATTACATGTTTCAATTCCATCACTCACAACGTATACAACTACATCATCAGCATTTTCAGGGATATCAGACTTTACAGATTGTAACCCAAGTGCAATCGGTGTCCAACCAACAGGCTTTACCTGACTTAGTGCCTTTTGAAAGGCATTTTCATCAAAACTGGCATTATATAAGTTGCCAGAACTACTACACGAAGCTTTTTTATCAGCTTCACTATTTGATCCTGCATGACCGTATACACGTAACGAAATGGTTGCATTCTCCGGTACTTGCTTAGCAAATTCCAAAACAGCTTCCTTTGCAGCATCCATTCTCGTTTTACCTCCCACTTTTGCTGCCATACTTCCACTTGCATCTACTAAAATAGCATAATGAGCTGTTTTCAAAGTAGGATTATCCACAGTTTCATCTGGACGTTCAATTGAAACATCAACCGTTGAATCAAAAGTAAGCATTGTTTGCATTTCTTCATGATAATCTTCAGCAAATAAATATAAAAGCTCCTCCATATATTGCTCTTCTGTGAGATTATCAGGTAATTGATCGAGCGCTTCCTTCACTTTCGCTTCATCATATTGTTCACCACTAAAAACTCCAGGTTTTCGAAGCATTTCCTTTTCTACGTCTGTTAGCTCACGATCTAAATCTTCCATTTCATAATAGCTTGCTTCCTTAGGTGTATATGTTTCTTCTTTTTCACTGTCATTTTTTTGTTCTGTTTCCTTTGGTTCAGCATCTGTTTGTGCCGACTGGCTACCATCACCAGAAGAACAAGCTGTCAGCATGAACGATAATATCGCTAAACCAATCAATAGCCTCTTCATTTACTCTCTCTCCTTCCACCCTGTAACAAAATAACAATGATTACATATTACTGTATTTTTCGGTGGAATTTTCCTATCTTTAGAAAAAGAGGAAATAAGTATGATAGATAATTTTTTAGGTAATTAGGATTAGGTCTTAAGAAATCATTTCCTTCATTTTGCTTTTTTAAAAAACAGAAAACAGCCACAACCTCTTAATTCCCAAGAGATTGTGGCTGTGCTTCAACTAATTCATCACTTTAAACGAACATGCTTAACCCAAGTGATAGCCATTAGCATATTACCGGCTAAATTCATATGTAAGCCGTCTATCCTAATTGAGCTTGTAAGTAAGTTAAGATGAAATGTCGTAAACACCCCTTAATGTTAACTGCACTTTAAAAGAATCAAGTCTAAGGTGTTCACTTAAACTTTCTTTTTTAACAGCGATTTTCCTGATTTCTCCAGCTGATAAGTCAAAATAATTACCATTAAATTTGCAGTCTACAGATACTAAATCCAATTCACCGAGGTTTGTCCCGATTA